>JBAQHA010000069.1:0-3535 GCA_049288075.1 Oricola sp. | reverse complement strand
CTTTCGAGGCGCCGTCATCGTTCTCCGTGGAGTTTGTCCACGCCGTATTTCTTGCGAAGCCGGTTGTGTCTGACACGTCTTGTCTCATGAAATCGCACGGTTGATCGGTGCCCTCGTTCCAAATTGTTGCAATGCCTGTTTAGCCCCGCAAGAACTGCAAAAGGCGTAGGTCGGTTAGGGCCGGGGCCTGCATAGGGTGACGGCGACGGAAACCGGCGCGGGCAGTTGGTGTTCCTTCAACCCGAATACACGCTGGCCGCGGCGCGCATACACTTTGTGAGGGAGGGTACCGCCGGGGGTGTCCACCTTCCTCTCCTTGGGGTTCCACCTTTCGGCGACTTTCCGCAGCTACGCGATTTCATTAGAGTTGGATCGGGCCCGGCCAGTCTGCCGCCGCGCCTTTCAGGATGTGTTCTCCGCAACGGTATCGAGCGGACATCCATTTTAGGGGCCCGGATATGCAGCGTTACTTTCTGAACATGGAAACGGGCGAGGGCCGGTATTTCGACGATGTCGGATGCATGGCCGCCGACGAATGCGAGATACTGTCCGCCTTGATCGAAGTCCTGTCCGAATATCGCGGCACACCCATGTATCCCGAAAACCGGTTTTCCGTTTCGATCATCGACAATTCCGGAAATACGGTCGTTTCGCTGACAATGTAGCCTGCGGTCTTGCGGACGAAGTCGGCACGGCACCGGGTTCGATCGTTGCGAAAACAGAAGGCCGGTGGTGGCGATGCCCAGCGCGCCGTTTTCCGTCTCAGCGCAGTTGCTGGGCGACCGGCATGCGGTTGTAGGCTCTTCTGGTTCGAACCCTGACGTCCGAAATCACGCACCCCAGGACGGGCGTTCCGATCGCAACCAGCGTGTTCAGAATGTCTGCCAGGGTCGCCATCCGACTCTTGCCGTATTCGGCGAAGACTACGATACCGTCCAGTATCGGCTCCAGGGGGAACGCATCCATTCCGGGGCTCACCGACGGCAGTTCCACGATGATCATCTTGTAATACAGCAACTCATCGAATGCGGAACGATGCGCCTGGGCTTCATTCAGTAGCTTGTAAAGCGACGTCCCGCTCGGCAGGAAGTCGAAGGACTGCCCGGCGACTGCCCTGATCTCGCCGGGAACCTTGTTGCCTTTTTTCCTGTCGTCCGGCCCGGGCTTGGCGGCGAAAGAAGTGGGTAGATCGACAGTGAGCATCGAGTTGGCCGGGTCAGCGTTCACCACCAGTGCCCTGATGCCCTTGCGTTCATACATCGCGGCGAGATGGCAGGCGAATTCGCCCTTGCGTGAATCGGGTTCGCTCGAGGTAATGCCGATGCACCGTATCGGTTCACTTCTTTCCAGCAGCCGCAGGGTGGTGCCGAACGCCATGAGGGCCCGCACATAATCGGATTTCGGAAATCGGGTGACGGTATCGAAACGCGGCTTGCCGGGCCACAGGCGCGGCGGTCTGGGCAGTTCGACAAGGCAGTTCAATCCGATCTCGTTCCAGAGCTGTTGCGGTGTCCTCACGCGGTCATCGAGAACCTGGCGGACGAAAGCCGCCGCAACCCCCAGCATCATGCCGGCGAAGGCGCCGAATGCCAGAAGGAGTTTCATTCTCGGGTGACTTGAATAGATCGGCGGCGAGGCGGGCGTGATGATCCTGGCGTCGGCGGAGGGATAGGACTGCTGGCTGACCGAACCCATATATGCTTGCAGGACGCTCTCGTATATCTTCCTGTAGGTGTCGGCGGTGATCTCCAGCTCCTCCAGCGTGGGGCCCTTGAGGCGGTCCTGGAGGATGGAACTGATATCCTTGCCCGGCAGAAGATCCTCGCCGGGGATGTTATTGATGCTGTCCGAATCTCCGCCGATGCTGTAATCGTGCTTCGCCCGGAACGCCTGAGCGGCCTGCGTAGCGAGGTTCATCTGGTTGCGAAGTTCCTGCAATCGGGCCTCGAGCCAGCCGCTGCCCTCCTTGGCGTCGCGAGATTTGTTCTCGATCTGCTCGCGGGCATACGATTGCGCAACCGCGTTCGCGACATCGGCCGCGAGTTCCGGACTGTGGGCGCTGAATTCGATTTCGATCACATAGGAGACGCCTTCCCGTCGCACGGCAAGCCGTCGCGCCAGAAGCTCGATCGTCGAGCGATAGCGTTGGTATTCCAAGGCGGGTTCCGGTTGCCCGGCAGACGGATCGTCGGCGCTCGGTCCGGCTCGGTTCCTCGCGAGGTGCCCCGGATTGTCCGCGTTGCCGCCGGCTTCGGTGGCGATTTGAGCGTCGGTTTCCGCCGTCGGCATGGAATCCGAGCCGCTCACCAGCTGAAACAGCCTCTGCGCTCTCGCCGCAAGCGACGTTTCTCCGGACCGCAGAAACGCTTCGTTCTCTGTCAGGTGCAGCTGCTCCACCACCATGCCCGCGATCTTCTCGGATTTGAGCATCGCCATCTGGCTTTCGAGTTGCGGCGTATCGAGGGACAGGTTGATATCCGAGACCGCTTGCTGGAGCTGGTGAATCTTCGGCTCGATGATAATCTCGGTCCTGGCGGAATAGAGCTTCTGAGACGTTGCACCGTAGAGCGCCGCCGCGACAATTCCCAGAATGACGGAAATCGTGATCGAGACCGAGTGGCGTTTGAGGAAGTCGACGACGCTGGCGAGATCGATGAAATCGGAAAAGGCGCCGTCGGAGGAAGTCTCGATCTGCTCTGGAATTATACGCACCGTGTTCATGAATGTCGCAACCCGATCGCCGAACGTTCTCTTGACTTCAGAAGCGCCACTTGGCCGCTGGTGACTGCAATCCGGAGCAGGCCGGTTCCTGCTTGCCGGATCGCATGGTCCGATCAGCGGCGACATACCGTCGCCCGAAGACCGGGCATGCCGGAACCGGATATCCTGCCGATCCTGCGGCTCTACGGTAGTTGGGCGGATAGCGCAGGAACAGCCAGCCAATCGGATTAGCGGGTCATCCTGATGGTGCGTTTTGCTCCGCTCCGCAGCCGCATTCCCTCAGTCCGCGGCGTCTGGCAGCGTTGCGAAGGGCTGTCGCTCGGTTGGCGCTTGTTCGGATGCAAGCAGGGAGAGATCGACGAAGCGCGCAGAGCCTACTTTCGAGTCCTCAGCTTTCCATGTTGGCGCTTGGTGTAATGCCGCATCGCAAATGCGTCTCTGCGGAAGTCTGTACCGCCATGGCGGAGTACTGCGACACGAGTCTGCTCGCCGAGTCCCTGAGCGGCAACTCGCATTCGGCGGCGGCCAGGCTCACGAGGATGTTCCGCATCTCCTCCGCCTGCGCTTCCAGATAGCGCGAGGTATGAAGCGCAAGTTCCGGTGAAATCCATTTCAACGAGTGAGAGACATCGTGTGATATCCTCGTGGCGTGATCCGTCTTCCTTCGGAGCATTTTTACGAGACCGACCGGTACCATTCGTGCTTCCATCTCATGACGATGTATATGTATCGAACCGGCCTTCTTGCGACCAAAACCGCGTTGTGCAGGAACTAAGGCTGCACAGTCGTTTGTAAGTTCGGACACGTGCGACAA
>JBAQHA010000068.1:0-3809 GCA_049288075.1 Oricola sp. | reverse complement strand
GGCCAGGAAGTACCCGAAGTCGTTGCAGAAGATGATGAGTTTCTTGCGCTGCATGGAATGACTACGGTGCCGGTTTCGCAGATCGGATTTGCCCTCGAAGCGAGGCGATCGATCGTCGCGACTGTCTATCTGCTCGTTTCATGACGGGCAACCGCAGCTTGTTGCGTTTCGGGATCAAGCCATGCACAGGGGAACGATGCGCAACGCGAACGGCCAGGCAATGACTGCACCCAGTATCGGAATTCTGACCGCCAGCGTCATCAGGGACGACCCTCGCTTGCGTCGCCAGATCCAGGCCTTTGCCGATGCGGGATGGGACGTGGCGGCGTTCGGCGTCGCCGGTGGCAAGTCACCTGCCTTGCCGGGGCGGCTTGTCGAAATCCCGTCCGCCGGATGGCCTCCAAGTAAATGGCCGGCGCGCTTCAGGAAAGCGCGCATCGCTGCGATCTCGCTTGCCGGTTACGTTTCCGGCGCGGCCGCCGAAAAGGCCTATTGGCGTCTCGACGACACGTACGGGGAACTCTACCGGCATGCCCGCGCCTGTTCGCCCGGGATCTGGCTTGCCAACGACTGGACGACGCTGCCGATTGCTGCGCGTCTCTGCCGCGAGAATGGCGGCGCCTATATGTATGATACGCATGAATTCGCTAGTGGCGAGTTCGCCAACAGCTGGCAGTGGCGCCATACACTGCGAGCGATCGTCCGCCAGTTGGAAACGCGCTTCCTCCCGGGGGCGGCGGCCGTCACGACGGTTTCCGTCGGCATCGCGGGGGCCTTGGAGGCTGAATACTCGCTGCAAGAACCGGTCACTGTCGTCCGAAACGTTCCCCGATACGAAGAGCACCCTTATCGTGCAGTCGGGGAGACGGTCGACGTCCTCTACCACGGCATCGTCATACCCGGCCGGGGTCTTGAGGCATGTATCCGGTCGGTGTGCGACTGGCGTGACGAATTTACGCTGACCATACGAGGGCCGGGGCAGCCGGACTATATTTCCTCGCTCAAACGCCTCGCCGAAGCGCAGGGGGTTTCGAAAAGGGTGAACTTCGCGCCGCCCGTCGCCGCCGAGGATCTTGTCTGTAGCGCAACCTCCTTTGACATCGGGCTCTTCGTCATGCCTGCGGGCTCAGTGCAGAACCGCTTCGTGCTACCGAACAAATTGTTCGAATACATCATGGCGGGGCTTTGCGTCTGTGTTTCGGACCTGCCGGAAATGGAACCGATCGTCACTGGCTACGGGGTTGGACGGCTTGTAGAGCAATCGACGCCGGAGTTCATTGCAGCCGCTGTGAACGGCCTGGATCGCCAAACCGTCGAAAGCTGCAAGTCGCGCAGCCTTATCGCGGCCCGGACGCTGAACTGGGACGCCGAAAAGCAGAAACTCCTTGCCTTGGCCGGTGCGATAGCCGAAGCCGCAGGCAATACGTAGAGGAGAAAACGGCGGGCATGTGTGGCATTTACGGTTCTGTCGGTTTCGAGCCGGAGCCGGAGCGGCTCGACCGCGTGGCCCATCGAGGGCCGGACGGGCGCGGCTGGCGCACGTTTGAGAGCCATGCCGGCCCGGTCGCACTTGGCCACCGTAGGCTTGCGATAATCGATGTGAGCGACGCCGGATTGCAGCCGATGAACGATGCAAGCGGCCGCTACCACCTCGTCTATAACGGCGAACTCTACAACTATCTCGAGCTGCGGGACGAATTGCGCGCCCGCGGCGAAGTCTTTTCGTCGCAGTCGGATTCGGAAGTCCTTTTGAGGGCTTACATGGTCTGGGGTCCGGATGCGCTCAGCCGCTTTCGCGGCATGTTCGCCTTCCTGATCTGGGACAATCTGCAGAAGGTGCTGTTCGCCGCTCGCGACCGCTACGGCATCAAGCCGCTCTATGTCGCTGACACCGCAATGGGACTGGCCTTCGGCTCCGAGATCAAGCAACTGGTGGGACTGCCCGGCCTGTCCGGGCGCATGAACATTGCGCGAGTTCATGATTTCCTTGCGTCTGGCATCTCCGATCATACGGACGAGACGCTGTTCGACGGCATCGATCAGGTGCGCGGCGGCGAGTGCCTTCTGGCCGATCTTTCGACGGGCAGCATCGTAACGCGACGCCGGCGGTGGTATGCTATCGACACTGGGGAAACAGCGTTCGAGGACGAGGAAGCCGCCGAGCGATTCCGCGCATTGCTGGAAGAATCTGTACGACTGCACCTGCGCTCCGACGTCCCAGTCGGCTCCTGCCTTTCCGGCGGCCTCGATTCCTCGTCAATCGTCTGCCTGATGGCGCGGGAACCGGCTTTCGTCGGCGGTACGACGATCAATACGGTTTCGGCCTGCTATACGGAAAAGAGCGTCAACGAAAAACCCTTCATGGAAGCGGTCATCGGTCACGTGGGGGCGAGGGGACATTACCTCTATCCGCGCGCCGACGACGTCTTCCAGAAGGCCTCCGACCTGACCTGGTACCAGGACGAGCCGTTCGGCTCGACGTCGATATTCGCGCAATGGTGCGTTTTCGACGTGGCGCGCCAGATCGGCGTCAAGGTCATGCTCGACGGACAGGGGGCGGACGAACAACTCGCCGGCTACCATAACGGGTTCCATTATTACCTGGCGATGCTTCTGCGCCAGGGCCAGCTGACGGAGGCCTATCGAACACTTATTTCGCGGCGCGACGTTCACGGAACGCCGATCGGCAACCAGCTCGCTCGTGCGATGGTTCCGCTGCTTGCGCCCGGCATGCAACAGATGGTGCGCGACCGGCGATCGGCGATCACACAGCATGACTGGCTCGGCACCGAACTGATCAGAAGCAGGGGCAATGCCGAGGGTGCGCAGGCCTTGGCTTCGCGTCTGCTCGATCTGCCGGATGTGCGCGACATCCGAACGCTTTGCCTCAACCAGACATTTGCCTCCAACCTCCAGATGCTGCTCCACTGGGAGGATCGCAACTCGATGGCGCACGGTATCGAAGCGCGTGTTCCCTTCCTCGATCATCCGCTCGTCGAGTTTTCGCTTGCGCTTGGCAATTCGCACAAGTTCAAGGGCGCTGAGACGAAGCGCGTTCTGAGGCACGCAATGCGGGGCGTGTTGCCGGAAGCGGTTCGCATGCGTCAGGACAAGCTGGGCTTCGCCACGCCGGAGGAAACCTGGTTCCGCGGTCCTCTAAAAGGCCGTATGACGGAAGGGGTGGAAGCGACGCTCGCGCTCTATCCGGAAATCTTCAACGCGGAAGGAACGCGCCGCCTGGCGCAGGAGATGCTGGATGGGCGGCGCCGGATGGATTTCGCCCTCTGGCGAATCGTCAATCTTGGCATCTGGGGTCAGCGGTTCGGCATTACGCTGTAAAGCGCAAGCAAGACAGGCTCCTGTTCCTGCCAGCACATTTTCGGCGAGAGCTTCAACGACTGTTTTCTCATTTCGGCCAAATCGGAAGACAGGATCTGGGTAATCGCACGCGCCAGGGACGCGACGTCCGACATATCCGCAACGATTCCGATGCCGCTATCGCCTATGATGCGTCGCAGTTCCGGCAAGTCGTTCGCCAGTACAGGCACTCCGCACGTGATGAAATCGAACAGCTTGTTGGGCGTGCAAAGGCGCGCGTTCAGATCGACGGCGGGGTATGGCACGATGCCGACATCCGCGGAAGCCACCCATTCGAGCAGTTGCGCCTGGGGAACGGCCTCGTGGAAATGGACCTTGGTACCCGTTAGCCCGCTTCGTGCCGCAATCTCCTTCAATCGCTCGCTGCAGCCGCCATCCGGCCCCATGACGATAAGTACGCAGTCGTTATCGACTCGCGTCATTGCCTCCAC
>JBAQHA010000067.1:0-2000 GCA_049288075.1 Oricola sp. | reverse complement strand
GGTTCAAAATGGCAAGAAACGAGGGCAGTATCGCCTGGCCGAGGCCCAGGCGGGACTGGCGATCCAGATCCTGACCTTCATGCCCCTGCGCATCAAGAACCTCACGGACCTGACCTTCGACGAGCATATCTTCCTGCGTCCAGGTGGAACGTCGACGCTTCTCATCCGGGAAGAAGAGGCTAAATCCGGCAAGGGCGTGGAGTTCGATATCCCGCCGGCGCTTGCAGAACGACTCATCGAATATCGTCATTCGATCGCGGCGAGGATCATCGGGCGGCCGCCTGATCGCTTGTTCACCAAGGTCGATGGCAGCCCGAAAGGAACGCGAGTCGTCCGCTACCTGATCGAACGCTACATGAAGCTCTATGTAGGCATCCACATGAACCCGCATGTGTTCAGGCATCTGGCTGCGAAGTTCATCCTGGATGCCAATCCGAGCGCGCATGTGGTTGTCCAGCACCTGCTCGGTCACACCAACGTTCAGACCACGGCCACCTTTTATGCCGGAATGGATACTCGCCGCGCCGGCCGGCATCACCAGGCGCTTCTTGAAGCGAGCCTCGCGCGGGCCGAGGAGCAGGCCAAAGCCAGCGTCAAGTCCTCGAAGCGGAGACGGGGGAGGCGCGTATGACACGCATTCCCGGTCTTTCCTATCCATCCTGGCCGGTTGAAGACCGCCGGCTCTTCGAAGCGGCCTTCCAGGAGGGCGACATCTTCGATGCGGGCCCGCTGGCGCATCTGTCGCCGGTGACCAAGCGCGAATGGATGTATCTCTATGGGCGGTGGCTTGGCTATGCCCAGGCGCTTGGCCTGGATGTGTTGGCACTTGCCCCCGGTGAGCGGATCAGCGAGCATGTCGAGGACTTCCTCGACAATCTGCTCGATTATTGCGCCGAAACGACCGTTGCGACGGCTGCTCATCGGCTGTTCATGATCATCCGGGCGCTCTGCCCGCGTGAGGACTGGTCGTGGCTGAAGCGCATCGCCAAGCAGATTGGTGTTGATGCGGTATCGATCCCGCGGCCACAAGTGTTGAGCCTGGATCTCTATCGCGTCGGGTTCAACGCGATGGATCGCGCCGAAGAGAAAGCATGGGAGGCCGGCTACCTCACCAAGAGTGCCGCCATTCTCTTTCGTGACGGATTGATGGTCGCGACGCTCGTCGAAGCGCCGATGCGCAGGAGCCCGTTTACCCTTTTGGAAATCGGTGAGCACCTGCAAAAGCAGGGCGCCCATTGGGTGATCAGCGTGCCCGCGGAACTGACCAAGACCGATGTCGCACAGGAATATGAGCTGTCGGAACGCTTGTCGGACAAGATGGACATCTTCCTGGAACGGATCCGGCCCGCCTTTCCGGGCGCTGCCAATCATGACCGTCTGTGGCCTGAAAGCGGGGGACCAATAAAAGACTACGTTATCCGCGATAGGATCATGCGGCTCACCGAGAATGAGCTTGGCTATCCGGTGACGCCGCATCGGTTCCGCAACGCGGTCGCGACCTTCGTCTCGATCGCCGACCCGGCGAATGTCCGGGTCTCGAAAGATCTGCTTGGCCATGCGAGTTTCGCGACGACCGAGCGGCACTATATCGATCCTGCGCAATCGCGGATGGCTGGCCAGCAGTTGCAGAGCGTGCTGGCGACGATCGCGGAGGCGGGCCGATGAGCGCGGCAGCTTCGTCGAAAGCGGCTTCCAAGGTTGGTGCCGGCCACCGTTCGCCATCGGCCTCACTTTCCCGACGCGACAATGATCGTCCGCAGCTTCATGGCGACGTCGAGACCCCTGTCTATCGCATGCCCATATGGCTCGAGCCGAAACGAGGCCAAGGGCAAGAGACCGGATTGGAGTGCCGCACCACGGACAACGCGCACCGGCAGACGCGATCGTCGTTGCCCGGAATCGCGCAATGCGAGCCGCGCCCGATCAAGACAACCAGCGACCCCTATTTGCCGGCCGTGCCGGTCGTGGCGGAAGAAGGGCAAAGTCCTCCGCATTTCTTC
>JBAQHA010000066.1:0-2461 GCA_049288075.1 Oricola sp. | reverse complement strand
GAATTGCGCGTCGTCCCTTCCATGCCCGATGGGCAACTCGATGTGGACGCCATGATTGCGGCGATGGACGGCAGCACACGGATCGTCACGGCTGCGTCCGTCACCTTCGCGCCCGGCCATCGCACGGATCTTCAGCGTCTGGGCGAAGCCTGCCGCAAGCGCGACGTGTTCCTGCTTGTCGATGGCGTGCAGTCGGCCGGCATCATTCGCCATGACCTTTCCGCCGAGCCGATCGACGGCTTCGTCACCTCAACCTCGAAAGGTTTGCTCGGCCTCTACGGCTTCGGCTTCCTCTACGCCTCCCCGAAATGGATCGACCGGCTGGAGCCGGCATATCTTTCCCGGCCCGCCGTCCTGCAGAAAACCGACGACCATTCCACGATGGGCGGGTTCGACTATGAACTCCAGCCGGACAGCCGCCGTTTCGAGGTCGGCAGCCTCAATCTCGCGGGCGCCTACGCGGCGGATGCCTCGCTGGAGATCCTGCTGGAGCTTGGCGCGGACGCGATCGAAGCGCGCGCGCTCGGGCTTGCGGCGCTGCTCAACGACAAGCTCAAGGGCATGGGCCTCACCCCCGCCGTGCCAGGCTCCGGACCGGCCCACAGCCACATCCTCACGCTCGGCCAGCTCGACGCGGGCGGGCATGGCTTTTCCAGCGATCCGCTCGTCGAGCCGCTTTCCGCGCATCTGAGCGCCCATAAAATTATCCACACGATCCGGCGTGGACAGCTTCGTCTTGCCTTTCATGCCTATAATAATGAAGCCGACGTCGAGCGCACGGCAGAGGTTCTGCGCGAAGGACTGGACATGGCCAACCGGCAAAATGCAGGATGAACGAATGACGACAGCAAATCCGATCCGCATCGACCTTGTGTCCGACACGGCGACACGTCCCACCGAAGGAATGCGCCAGGCCATGGCCGAAGCGCCAGTCGGCGACGAGCAGCGCGGCGAAGATCCCTCGGTCAATGCGCTCAACGAGCGCGTCGCGTCGATGCTCGGGCAGGAAGCGGCGCTGTTCCTGCCATCGGGCACGATGTGCAATCAGATCGCTGTTGCGGTCCATTGCCGGGCCGGGGACGAGATCATCGCGGCGGAGGGGTCGCATATCGTAAGCTATGAGGGGGCCGGCGCAGCGGTCTTCGCAGGCAGTTTCGTGCGGACCATCGGCTCAGCGAGCGGCATATTCTCAGGAAGCGAGCTCGGCGCGGCCCTACGTCAGACCTACATCAAGACGCCGCGCACACGGCTTGTCTGCGTCGAGCAGACGCATAATCGCGGCGGCGGCACGATCTGGCCGCTTGAAACATTGCGGGAAATCATCGAAACGGCCCGCGGGCACGGGCTGAGCGTCCATATGGACGGCGCGCGGCTGTTGAACGCCGCCGTCGCAACCGACGTTTCGCCAAGCGACTATACCGCCCCGTTCGACAGCGTCTGGCTCGATCTGTCCAAGGGGCTTGGAGCGCCGGTCGGCGGCGTGCTCGCCGGATCGCGGGATTTCATCGCCGCGGCCAATGTCTGGAAACACCGTTTCGGCGGGGCCATGCGTCAGGCGGGCATCATCGCCGCCGCCGGGCTTTACGCGCTGGACAATCACGTCGAGCGGCTTGCCGAAGACCACGCAAATGCACGGGATTTCGCCGCACGCATCGCCGCCCTGCCCGGCATCCGGCTCGAATGTGAGACTATCGAGACCAATCTGGTTTTCTTCGATGTGGGCGGCACCGGTCTCGGCGCTCCGGCGATTTCTGAGAAGCTTCTGGCGCGCGGCGTGCGCATCGGCGTGGAAAGCGAGACCAGGATGCGTGCCGTCACCCATCTGGACATCAGCGCCGGTGACATCCGCGAAGCGGCCAAGGTCATGGCGGAGATTGTAGGCTAGCTGGCCCCCGACGCGCCCGCGTCGCCCGCTGTCCAGACAGGTTTATCTTTTCATACTATAATGCCCGGCCAGGCATTCCGGCTTGAGGGATACGCTTTGCAATTCCGCACCAGGGCTCGGCTTCCTGCCAGCCCGTAACAGCTCGCGATCCGGCGGGCGAAACCGATATGACGCATGATGATCATTGAAATTCCGCGCAAGCTCGCAAATCTTCATGGACAGGTGAGCGAACTGCTCGCGGCCCGTATCCTGAGCGGAGCTTATCCGCCTGAGACCGCGTTGCCGACGGAAGCGGAACTTTGCCAGGCATATGGCGTGAGCCGCACGACGCTTCGCGAGGCGATCAAGAACCTCGTCGCCAAGGGATTTCTCGAAGTCGCTCCGAGCCGGGGGACGTGGGTGCGCCCGATGCGCGCCTGGAACCTGCTGGACGAGGAAGTCCTGCGCTGGCGCGTCGCGCTCGGCATCAACGCCAAGCTCGTTCAGGACATTTACGAGATGCGGGAATGTTTCGAGCCGCGGGCGACGGCGTTTACCGCGGAACGCGGCACCGCTGCGGATCACAGCGCCATAGCC
>JBAQHA010000065.1:0-1690 GCA_049288075.1 Oricola sp. | reverse complement strand
GCCGTAGTCTGATAGATCGGCGTTATGCGGGCGCCGGTGGCCGGGTCCGGCTGGGCGCCGGAATGACTGGCCAATGTATCGAAACCGGGTGTGCGCTGAGACATGCTGCTCTCCTCCATTGCTAATTCGGAGCGCTGTTGTGGCGGGGAACGCAAGGCGTGTCAAAGAGGATTTGTTCCGCGGAGGGGCCCGCGGCGGGAATGAAATTCCCCGCGCCCCGCACCGCGATGCGGAGGTTCAGCGCTTGATGCCGAAGCTCTGGAAACCGGGGCGCAGCTCCGGGCGGCGCGACGAAATCACCCGCGAATTGACGCCGTTCCAGCCGATCTCGCGCGACAGGCGGCCGTATTCGATCTTCGGGCAGCGATCCATGACGACCTTGATGCCCTTCTCCTCCAGCCGCGCCGCGCTATCTTCATGGCGCACGGTCAACTGCATCCAGACCACCTTAGGCAGCGGGTCCATCGCCAGGACCTGATCGACGATGCCCGGCACTGCGGCCGAGGCGCGGAAGATGTCGACCATGTCGACCGGCTCCGGCAGGTCGGCGAGCGAGGCATATGTCGTCTGGCCGAGGATATCCTTGCCGGCATGGCCCGGATTGATCGGAAAGACGCGGTAGCCCTTGGCGAGCAGGTACTTCATCACGAAGTAGCTCGGCCGCACGTCGTTGGCCGACGCGCCGACGACCGCGATGGTTTTCACGGTCGTCAGGATGGAGCGGATATAATCGTCGGAATAGCTGTCGTGGTTCATGGCGAGAGGATTAGCACTGGCGGCGGCGCTTGTCGCCTGCACGCTGCGTCGCGCTCAATCCGGAAGCTGCATGAAGCCGTCTTCGTCGTTCGGCGCGAAGGGATTGAAAGCCAGTTCCCAGAGATGGCCGTCGGGATCGGCGAAATAGCCGGAATAGCCGCCCCAGAACACCTTCTCCGGCCTCTTGACGGGTTTCGCGCCGCAGGAAAGCGCATGTTCGAAGGCCGCGTCCACCTCGGCCTCGCTCCCAAGATTGTGCGCCAGCGTGACGCCCGAGAAACCCGGCTTCGAATCCTCCACATGGGCGTCTTCGGCCAGCGAGGCGCGGCCGAACAGGCCGAGCAGCGTGCCCTTGAGCTTGAAGAAGGTCACCGCCTCCTGCGAGGCGGAGGACTTGTGGAAGCCCAGCTTCTCGTAGAACGCGGTCGAGGCCGCGACGTCGGCGACGCCGAGCGTGACCATAGTGATGCGGGGATCGAAGGTCATTGGTTCACCTGCTTGGAACAAAACAGGAACATTCTAGCCTCGCGGACCGGATAAGGCAAGAAGAGGTCTTCCAGATTAATCGTAAGTCGCCGCTACAGCCTTCCGTGACACCGGGAAAATGATCTCAGAGAGACAACTGTCCCCACACATTTCCACCGACCAATCCCGAGGATAATTGAAGCGCACGACTGCGCCTTCCCAGTCGAGGGCTTTCAATGCATCGCTGCAATGATATTGGGTGAAACCGTCCGCGCCGCTAACGAACATGCGTGCTCTGGATTCCGGATTTCCGGCAATGGCGCCATTTGCGGACCTCAGCAAGTCGTCGCCGGTCTCCACCTCCATCCACGGCGTCCAAAGCCATCCTCTTTTCTCGCTCCGCGGGGGCGTATCCCCGTTCAAGATAGCCAGTCCTTCCCGTCCAAGCCGGTCGGAAAAACCGGGATCC
>JBAQHA010000064.1:0-6706 GCA_049288075.1 Oricola sp. | reverse complement strand
GACGACGCCGATATCGACGTTGCGCTGCTTGAAGATGCGGTTCGGCGTCAGAAGCGCGTCGAGATCGTCGACGACCTTCAGGAACGGGTCGATCCAGTTGCCGATGTCCTCGACCAGTTGCTGGGGAATATCCTGATGAATGCCGCCGGGGCGGAAATAGGCGGCATGCATGCGCGCGCCGGACGCGCGCTCGTAGAAGACCATCAGCTTCTCGCGTTCCTCGAAGCCCCACAGCGGCGGCGTCAGCGCGCCGATGTCGAGCGCCTGCGTCGTAATGTTGAGGATATGCGAGAGGATGCGGCCGATCTCGGAGAACAGGACGCGGATCAACTGGCCGCGCTTCGGCACCTCGATCTCCAACAGGCGCTCCACGGCAAGCGCGAAAGCGTGTTCCTGGTTCATCGGAGCGACGTAGTCGAGCCGGTCGAGATAGGGCACGGCCTGCAGATAGGTCTTCTGCTCCATCAGCTTCTCGGTGCCGCGATGCAGCAGGCCGATATGCGGATCGACGCGCTCGCAGACCTCGCCGTCGAGTTCCAGCACGAGCCGCAGAACGCCGTGCGCCGCCGGGTGCTGCGGACCAAAGTTGATGGTAAAGTTACGGACGTTGTGCTCGGTCATGACACGCCTCCGGCGGTCCAGCGAATAGAGAGTAGCGAATAGCGAATTGTCATGCCGTTCATTCTGCCATCTTTTCCTGCAGCCGCCTGATCATCGATCGGACCATTCTGCCGATTTCATCCGTTTTGGCGAGCAGGCCGCCCGCGATCTTGTCATCCAGGTATCCGAGCCGTTCGGCAAGGATCAGATGTGTTTCCAGTTCCTTCAGGGATCCCTGCGCAATTCTGAGGAACTGCACGAAGGATCCGGTATTTTCCCTGCCATGCCCTTCGGCGATATTCGCCGCGATGGAAGTCGCGGCCCGCCGTATCTGGCTTGTCAGTCCGTACGTCTCGCTTCCGGGAAAGCCTGCCGTCTCCCGATAGATATCGACCGTTGTATCCATGGCCAACTGCCAGATCCGAAGGTCGCGGTATGACGATATTTTCGAAATCGGCTTCCCCTACTCGCTACTCCCTATTCGCTCATCCACTTTTCTTCTCATCGCCCGGCAGCACGTAATCCGTCCCTTCCCAGGGCGAAAGGAAATCGAAATCGCGGAATTCCTGGCGCAACTTCACCGGCTCGTAGACGACGCGTTTCTGCTCGTCGTCGTAGCGCACCTCGACGAAGCCGGTCACGGGGAAGTCCTTGCGCAGCGGATGGCCCTCGAAGCCGTAATCGGTCAACAGGCGGCGCAGATCCGGGTGGCCCGAGAACAGGACGCCATACATGTCGTAGGTCTCGCGCTCGTACCAGTTGGCGCCGGGAAAGACGCCGACGGCGCTCGGGACCGGCGTGTCCTCGTCGGTCTCGAGCTTGATGCGCAGGCGCTGGTTCAGGGCCGGAGACAGCAGGTGATAGACGACATCGAAACGGCGCTCGCGGCCCGGATAATCGACAGCGGTGATATCGGTGATTGCCACGAACTTCAGTTGCACATCGTCGCGCAGCGCGGTCAGCAGCGGGATAAGGCTGCCGATACCGGTCGAGACCGTCAGCTCGCCATGGGCGATGCGCGTTTCATAGTCGATGCCTTCCAGCGCGTCAGCGAGCGTGCTGGCAAGGTCCTGCAGGGTTTCGGTCGTTGCCATCGTGGATGCGGCTCCGTTGCCTTCGGCCGATCAGCGTTCGATCGTGCCGGTGCGGCGGATTTTCTTTTGAAGGAGAAGGACGCCATAGAGCAGCGCCTCGGCGGTCGGCGGGCAGCCGGGAACGTATATGTCGACGGGCACCACCCGGTCGCAGCCGCGCACCACCGAATAGGAATAGTGGTAATAACCGCCGCCATTGGCGCAGGAGCCCATGGAAATGACGTAGCGCGGCTCCGGCATCTGGTCGTAGACCTTGCGCAGCGCCGGGGCCATCTTGTTGGTCAGCGTGCCGGCGACGATCATCACGTCGGACTGGCGCGGGGAGCCGCGCGGCGCGAAACCGAAGCGCTCGCAGTCATAGCGCGGCATCGACATCTGGATCATCTCGACGGCGCAGCAGGCGAGACCGAAGGTCATCCACATCAGCGAGCCGGTGCGCGCCCAGTTGATGAGTTCGTCGGTGGAGGTGACGAGAAAGCCCTTGTCGGCGAGTTCGTTGTTGATCTCGCCGAAGAACGGATCATCGGAACCGACGGGCTTGCCCGTCTTCGGGTCGATCACGCGTTTGGGCCCGGGCGCAACCATCGTCGTGTCGCTCAATCCCATTCGAGCGCTCCCTTTTTCCATTCATAGATGAAGCCGATCGTCAAAACGCCAAGGAAGACCATCATCGACCAGAAGCCCAGCATGCCGATTTCGCCAAAGGAGACCGCCCACGGAAAAAGGAAGGCCACCTCGAGGTCGAAGATGATGAACAGGATCGACACCAGATAGAAGCGCACGTCGAACTTCATGCGCGCGTCATCGAAGGCGTTGAAACCGCACTCGTAGGCAGACAGTTTTTCGGGATCGGGATTCTTGTAGGCGACAAGGAAGGGGGCGATCAGCAGAGCCCCGCCGATAACGGCGGATACAGCAAGAAAAATGATGATCGGCAAATAGGATGCGATGACTGCGTCCATGGTCTGGCTTCACCAATTCACTGCGCGGCGGGAAGCGCGTCGCGCCTCAACGGGCGAATCCCGAGGGGCCGCCCGCGCCGCTGTTACGATGCCACGGGTTAGACCTTGGGACGTTTCTGTGCAAGTGCAACAAAGGCCAAAATGTGCGTGAAACTTCACTTGAGAACGCGTTTCGGCAAAACGCGCGCGCAAACGCGGGCCGGCAGACCACGTGACTTTCCCGGAGAACCGCGAAACATCGACACACCGCGGGGCCGGACAGGTTCCCGGCCGCTCGCTCACCCCTGATCAGGGAATGGCGAGGACACATCAATCGCCAGTCTGTCGGGCATTATCCGGACGGCGCCGGTATCCAGGCGTTCGCGGGTGTGCCCGCCACGGCGGGGCCAGGCTTGTCATGCCGGCTCGAGTTGACGTCGGCCGCTTTCCACGAATTCCTCTTCCGGCGCGCGCGGGAGCCCGCTGACGCCAAGCAGGACCTTGCGGATCGTAAAGGCCTCCGCGTAGCGTTCCGGCGCCCGGCATTCCATTCCGCGCAAGCGCGCCAGTCCGCTGAAAGTGTCCGGATCGAACCAGTCCTTCGACCGCTGGCTTCCGAAGTTCCGGTCGAGACGCTCCAGTTTCTTCTCCATGACCGCTTCGGTGAGAGGGTAATAGAAATTGGGCTGCCCCAGATCGCCGTCCCACTTGGGAATCTCGTATTCCATGATCAGGTGGTCGCGGAACACGTTCCAGGTCAGCGCGTTTACCTCGCGATGATCCTGATGCGCATCGGAGCGGCTGTGGGTAAAGATCAGGTCGGGCGAGCAACCGGCCCTGATCTGCAGCATCCATTCTTTGATTGCCCGGCTCTGCGCCGGGAAGTAGGTGTCCTCGAACTTGCCCAGCAAGATCTCAATGTCACAGTCGGCGCCGAGGAAATCCTTCGCGGAGCGCTCCGCCTCGATCTCGCGCTGACCGATGGCGCTGAGCACGCACCACCGGATACTGCGGATGGCATTGGCCTCGATCAGGCTCAGGATCGTTCCGCCCAGACCGATCTCGATATCGTCGGAGTGGGCACCGAGGCAGAGAATGTCGAGGCCCCTTCCCTCGGTTATGAGGTTGAGCGGCGTCACCCTATCGCCCTCACCTTGGCGAGACGCTCCCGTTCCTCGGTTTCGCGAATATTCCAGGGCATGTCGCCCTTTTCGACCATTTCCTGGAGCATCTGCCAGTCACGCAGCGTGTCCATGGAACGCCAGAAACCCTCATGCTTGTAGGCCATCAACTGGTTGTCGGCGATCAGGCGTTCGAACGGTTCGAGGACGAACTCCTCGCCCTCGCGCATGTAGTCGAAGACTTCCGGCCGCAGGATGAAGTAACCGCCATTGATCCAGATATCGGACCGGTCCGAACTGCGGAATTCGCGGACCTCTCCGTCGTCGGCCATATCCACGATGTGGTAGGTCAAAGGCGGGCGGACAGCCAGGAAACAGGCCAGCTTGCCGCTTGCCTTGAATTTCTCGACCATGTCGTGAAGGTCGACATTCGTCAGGCCGTCGCTGTAATTGGCGAGGAACATTTCCTCGTCCTTGACGTAGTCCTTCGCCGCCCACAGGCGCTCGCCGATATTTCGCCAGATGCCCGTGTCGATCAGCGTCACGGTCCAGTTCTCGGCCGTCGCCTCGTTGAGCAACTGGACATCTCGCCCGCCATTGGAGATTACGCAATCCGCAAAAGTCTGCGGTTTGGAGTTCAAAAAGAACTCCTTGATGACATTCGCCTTGTAGCCGAGGCAGAGGATGAAATCATTGTGGCCGTGGTCGCTGTAGTACCGCATGACGTGGCGCATGATCGGCTGATGACCGACCGGAATCATCGGCTTCGGAATCGTCTCGGAATAGTCCCGGATGCGGGTACCCATTCCGCCGCAGAAGAGTACGACTTTCATGCTCAATTCTCCGCTGGATCGACAATGGCAAGGGACGGGATCGGCACGACGAACCTGGCCCCCCACTCCCGGACGTGCCGCATCTGGTGCATGATCTCGTCCTTCAGGTTCCAGGGCAGGATCAGGATGTAGTCGGGACGGGCCTGGTCGATGGCGTCGACCGGCAGAATGGGAATGTGCATTCCCGGGGTCACGCGGCCGTGCTTGTAGGGATTCCGGTCGACGGTGAAGTCGAGGAAGTCAGTGCCGATGGCGCAGTAGTTGAGGAGCGTATTCCCCTTGCCCGGCGCGCCGTAACCGCAGACCGTCTTGCCTTCGTTCTTGGCGTCGATCAGGAAGGCAAGCAGGTCGCGCTTCACCTTCTTCGCCTTTTCCCCGAAGGACAAATATGACTGGATGTCGTTCAGACCAGCGTCGCGCTCGCGCTTGAGAAGATGGCCGACCTGCATGCTGACCGGGAAGCGCGCGTCACGATGCGACAGGTAGACGCGCAGCGATCCGCCATGGGTCGGCAGTTCTTCCACATCGATGACCTTGAGGTCGTGACGCCGCGCGATTTCCGTGACGGTCAGCAGCGAAAAGTACGAAAAATGCTCGTGGTAGATCGTGTCGAACTGATTTTCCTCCATCAGTCGCTCGATGTGCGGGAACTCAAGCGTAACGACGCCGTCCGGCTTGAGGATGATCTTGATGCCGGCCACGAAGTCGTTGAGGTCCGGCACCTGGGCAAGGACATTGTTGCCGACGATCAGATCGGCCCGCTGGCCGTTCGCCGCCATCTGCGTCGCCAGCTTCACACCGAAGAAATCGACTATGGACGGAACGCCTCTCTCGATGGCTGCCCGCGCGACATTCGCCGCCGGCTCGACGCCAAGAACGGGAACTCCCATCGGCAGGAAATGCTGAAGCAGGTAACCGTCATTGCTCGCCAGCTCGACGACCAGGCTGTTTTCGTCGAGATCGAGGCGTTCCGCGATAATCTCGCAGTAACGGCGAGCATGCTCGACCCAACTCGTCGAATATGAAGAGAAGTATGCGTATTCGGTGAATATCTCCTCGGGGCTCACATATTCGTTCAGCTGCACCAGGAAGCACTGCTCGCAGGTGCGCACGTGCAGGGGATAATAATACTCGACCCGGTCGACCTCGTTCTGTTTGATGAAATTCTCGCAGGGAGGCGACATGCCGAGATCGACGAATGTGTGCCGCAGGTCGCTCCCGCAAAGCCTACAGGTGGCCTTGCTGTCGAGTTCCCGGGTCGTGTGTGTCCGGCTGTTTGAATCGGCACCCATGAAATACTCATCCCCTGTAACGAACGCTGCCCGGTTTCCGACGATAGAAACCATCTGAACCGCTGCCGAGATGCCAATCCGTTCGACACGGTCATCCGAATGGCGCAGGGGGTAACCCGGCCTCGCATACCCTTTCACCGGTGGTGGCAATCGGGCTTATCCAGACGACGAAAGGTGATGACCCCGCCGAGCGGCTACCACTATTGGCAAGGTAGGAGCCCCGGGGGTGGTTGCGGTAACCGTAACGGCGCCGGTCGCGGTTGCGCGGCCCGGACGTCGAGTATCTCGGGACGAGGACATGGATTTCAAAGAGACGAGTCTCCCCGGTGTATGGCTGGTGGACCCGGTCCCTTTCAAGGACGAACGGGGATCCTTCGCCCGCATCTTCTGTACGAAGGAGTTCGGCGCCCACGGGCTGGAGAACAGCTTCGTCCAGCACAGCCAGTCCCACTCGGTGAAACGCGGGACGCTGCGCGGGATGCACTTCCAGGCAGCCCCCCATGAAGAGGTCAAGCTCGTGCGCTGCGTGGCCGGCGCAATGTGGGATGTCGTGGTTGACAACCGCCCGGACTCTCCCACCTACCTGCAGTGGGCGGGGTTCCTGCTCAGCCCGGTGAACCAGCGCCAGATCCTCATTCCAAAGGGGTATGCGCATGGCTTCCAGACGCTCGCCGACGATACCGTCACCCATTACCTGATTTCGGAGTACTACGAGCCGGCGGCGGCCCGCGGCCTTCGCTTCGACGATCCCGATATCGGGATAAAGTGGCCGCTCGAGCCTACGGCCATGTCGCCGAAGGACATGTCCTGGCCCTTGCTATCCGA
>JBAQHA010000063.1:0-1657 GCA_049288075.1 Oricola sp. | reverse complement strand
GCCAGTAAGAGCTTTCATCACGGCAAGACATAATAAAACGCGCGGCTTCCCGCGCGTTTTTCGTTAGAATTTCAGGACTTTCAGAGCGCGCTGCGCGCTTCGGCCAGATCCTTCAGGTCGGCCGGATTCAACTCGACGGACTCGCCGCAGCCGCAGGCCGACGACTGATTCGGATTGTTGAACACGAAGCCGGTGCGCAGCTTGCTGGTCTCGAAGTCCATCTGCGTGCCGAGCAGATAAAGCATTGCCGAAGGCTCGATCCACAAATGCGCGCCATCGCGCTCGATATGGTCGTCCACGGCGTTCGGCTCGGTCACCAGTTCGACCGTGTATTCCATTCCGGCGCAGCCGCCCTTCTTGATGCCGACGCGAACGCCCCGGGCGCCGTCGCGGGCCGCGACGATTTCCCTGACGCGCTCCGCCGCGGCATCTGTCATCGTCATGATGGGAAGTGGCATCTATCCGTATCCCTTCTCGTTGTCAGGCGGCGGCTCAATACCAGCCGACCGCGATCTGTGCTTCCTCGGACATCCGGTCAGGCGTCCATGGCGGGTCGAAGACCATCTTGACCTCGACATCCATTACGCCTTCCACCGTGCGCACGGCGTTCTCCACCCAGCCCGGCATCTCGCCGGCGACCGGACAACCCGGCGCGGTCAGCGTCATGTCGATCTTCACCGAGCGATCATCCTCGATATCTATTTTGTAGATCAGGCCGAGTTCGTAGATGTCGGCCGGAATCTCCGGGTCGTACACCGTCTTCAGCGCCAGGACGATGTCGTCGGTCAGCCGCGCCAGTTCCTCGCGCGGGATCGCCGATTCGTGCGCGCTGTCACCGTCGGCCACTTGTGCCTGCTGGCCCGCCGCGTTGGTCTGCTCATCCGTATTGTACTGTTCATCCATCGTCGGATCCTCGTCAGCCGAAGAAACTGCGCGCCTTTTCAAGCGCCTCGGCCAGAATGTCGATTTCGGCTCTCGTATTATACATGGCGAAGGAAGCCCTGCATGTCGAGGTCACGCCGAAACGTTGCAGCAGCGGCTGCGCGCAATGGGTGCCTGCACGCACCGCGACGCCCGACCGGTCTATCAGCATAGACACGTCATGGGCATGGATACCCTCCATTTCGAACGAAACGATGGCGCCCTTGCCCGGCGCGTTGCCGATGATGCGCAACGAATTGATCCGCCCTAGCCGTTCATGCGCGTAGGCCGCGAGATCGGCTTCGTGCGAAGCGATCGCCTCGCGGCCGATCCTTTCCACGTAGTCGAGCGCATGGCCGAGCCCGATTGCCTGCACGATCGGCGGCGTGCCGGCCTCGAAGCGGTGCGGCGGGTCGTTGTAGGTGACGGTTTCCGTCGTCACCTCCTCGATCATCTCGCCGCCGCCCTGGAACGGCCGCATAGCCTTCAGCATCGCCTTCTTGCCGTAGAGGATGCCGATGCCCGACGGGCCGTAGACCTTGTGGCCGGTGAAGACGTACCAGTCGCAATCGATGTCGCGCACGTCGACCGTCTCATGCACAGCGCCCTGGCTGCCGTCGATCAGCACGGGAATGCCGCGCTCATGCGCGATGCGGCAGACTTCCTTGACCGGGACGACCGTGCCGAGCACGTTCGACATGTGGGTGATCGCGACAAGCCTGGTGCGCTCCGTCAA
>JBAQHA010000062.1:0-2222 GCA_049288075.1 Oricola sp. | reverse complement strand
GATGTGACGGACATGTCACATCCGCCGATTGACCCGGCCGCGCCAGAACCTAATATGCGCGCATATCATTCGAGGCCAGGCATCATGAAAAACCTTTCTTTTGCGGTCGCGGGAACGCTGGCGCTTGTTGCGACCTATCCGTCGCCCGTTCTGGCCGACTCGACAGCTCCGTCCTTCTATGCGGGCGCATTTGCAGGCGCCGATTTCTTCCACGGTTCGATCACCGATGGCGTTCCCAACACCTATGACTATGACGGAACGCGGGGCGATGTCGGTTTCTTGGCGGGTGTCCGTCTGCAGCAGGGCGACTGGTTCTATGGCGGCGAGTTCGACGCTTCGCTGTCTTACGGATCGAACATCGACAAGGTCGGCGTTGGCGGATGCGACAATACCGGGCTTATGGCCGATTGGTGCGACGACAAGGGATCGCTGCACGCTCGCGCGATCCTCGGCCGCAGTTTCGACAAGGTCGATATATTCGCGGCCGCCGGCCTCGCCGGGGCGTTCCTGAAATATGACGGTCTCGGTGGAACCGAGTCGGCGACATTGTGGGGCTACAGCCTGGGCGTCGGCGCGGAGTTTCATGTCAACGACAAGGTGTCGTTGCGTTTCGAGGGCCTGCACGACGAGTTCTCCAGGCACACCTTCAATGACGGCTACAACGGCAAGTGGCGGCAGAACACCGTGCGCGCCGGGGCGATCTTTCACTTCAACTGATCCGTGTCGCGCGGTGCGGGGTTGTCCGGCTTGGCGTCATCCGAGGAAAACCGGGCTTTCGACGCCGCGTTTGCGGCATTCCCCGCGCGCATAGCCACGGTGACGCCGGACGGTCAGGCGGTCACCTACGAATCCTATCACCGCACGGTCAGGTCCTTTACCGCCAGACTGCGCGCATCGGGGATCGGCCCGGGCGCGGTCGTTGCGCCTTTCTCCGAAAATCCCGCTGTCTTCGGCGCCCTGGTGATCGCGCTGTTCCGGGTCGGCGCGACGGTCGCCTGCGTGTCCAACCCCGATATCGCTTTCGGCCAGGGGCTCCGGGTCGATTACGCGATCACCCTGCCGGACCGCCTGTCGATCTGCGCCTCGAATATCCTGTTCGACCAGTCCTGGTTCGGCCAGGCCGGCGACGATTCGCTTGGCCCCGACGGGCGAGTAATTCTGTCGTCCTCCGGCACGACCGGCGAGCCGAAATACTATCTTTGCGAGCAGGCGATACTGCGCGACTGGTCCGGTCGGCGTGGAGCCGGATACGAGGTTCGTGACGCCGATACGTTGACGACGGCTCCCGTCTACTCGGGCTACGGGCTGACCCGGATCCTCCATACTATCCTCAACGGCGGCGCCATGTTCCGGCCCCGGGAGTCCGCGGCCGAGACCTTGCGGGCGCTGCGGCCGCAACAGGATCTCAACATAATAACGACGCCGGCCATGCTTTCGGATTTCGTCGCGGCGGTGGAAGCCGGCGCGCCCCTGCCGGCCCGGCTGCGTGGCGTCCTCCTGGGCGGAAGCCCGGTCAGTCGCCAGTTCGCGCAGCGCGCCGAAGCGGTCATGGGATGCCCCGTCTACAATACCTACGGGGCGATCGAGACCGGCACCAGCGCGATCACCCGCCTGGCCGGATCGCCGGTGGAGCATGGGCTCCTGGGCAAGCCTCTGCCCGGCGTGGAAATGCGCTTCGAGGACGGCGACGGGGTGCCGGTGGCGGACGGCGTCGAGGGCATTCTCGCGATTCGCGTGGCGCAGGCCGGCCGCGTCACGGAAGCCCTCGTCGGCTCCTGGCCCTACGATGCCGAAGGCTGGTTTCGGCCGGGCGACCTCGGCCGTGTCGACCCCGCGACCGGGGACATTATCGTGACCGGCCGCGTCGCAGACCTGATCAATTCGTCCGGCTCCAAGGTCGCGCCGAGCCGCTACGAGACCGCAGCGCTGTCGATGGTCCCGGCCGACGAGATCGTCGCCTTCGGCATCCCCAATACGCTCGGCACCGAGGACGTCGGCCTTGCCGTCGTCGCTCCGGAGACGATTGATACCGCCAATCTCGCCCGCCGCATGAAGGATCGCGTCGGCGACCATCTGGATTTCATGGTCCGCCAGTTCGACGCCATTCCTGTTGGTCCGACCGGCAAGCCCGACCGCGCGGCGCTGAGGGAAATGTTCGCGGCGAAGGGGTGAGCGGTCACGCAAGGGCGCGCAGCCGTGCCCGCCGCGAGAGTAGTCTGTCC
>JBAQHA010000061.1:0-3954 GCA_049288075.1 Oricola sp. | reverse complement strand
GCTCAAGGCTGATGCGTCCTGCTGGTCTCTGGCGAGCCGCGCCGAGGACCTGATCCGCGACCTCAAGAAACGCCATGTCGAAAGCCAGAAGGCTTTCGACCGGCGCGTCAAAAAACAGATCAAGCGGCTGCTTTAAAAGCCCTTGCGGCTTCGCCCGTCAGGCGAAGTACTGGCCGCCGTTCGCCGAGATCGTCGAGCCGGTGATGAAGCCGGCATCGTCCGCGGCAAGAAACACGACGCAGCGCGCGATCTCTTCCGGCTCGCCGAGGCGGCCGACCGGGATCTGCGGCAGGATGCGGGTCTTCAGCACCTCCTCGTCGATCGCGCGCACCATTTCAGTGCCGATATAGCCGGGGCAAATCGCGTTGACGGTGATGCCGGCGCGCGCGCCTTCCTGCGCCAGCGCGCGGGTGAAGCCGATATCGCCCGCCTTGGACGCCGAGTAATTGACCTGGCCCGCCTGGCCCTTCTGGCCGTTGATCGACGAGATGTTGATGACGCGGCCGAACTTGCGGTCCCGCATTCCCGACCACACCGGATGCGTCATGTTGAACAGGCCGGAGAGGTTGGTGTTGATGACCTGGTCCCAGTTTTCCTTGGTCATCTTGTGGAACATCGCGTCGCGGGTGATGCCGGCATTGTTGACCAGCACATCGACGGGGCCGAGATCGGCCTCGACCTGGGCGATGCCCGCCACGCAGGCGTCATACTCGGCAACCGACCATTTGTAGACCGGAATGCCGGTCTCGGCCTTGAATTTTTCCGCCGCCTCGTCGTTGCCGGCATAATTGGCCGCAACCGAATAGCCGGCGTTCTTCAGCGCGATCGAGATGGCGGCGCCGATACCCCGCGATCCGCCCGTGACAAGCGCCACTCTTCCCATGAAATGCTCCTCCCTTGAAATATGTGGACAGTCGGTAGTCCATGGTCGGTAGAAAGAATATCCGTGGCCGGACGTCCTCGCTGCCTGTTCTCCCTACACCTACCGACTGCTCACTATCGACTACCGACTTCCCTCACATCCGTTCGATGCACATGGCGACACCCATGCCGCCGCCGATGCACAGCGTGGCGAGGCCCTTGTTGGCGCCGCGGCGCTGCATCTCGAACAGCAGCGTGTTGAGGATGCGCGTTCCCGAGGCGCCGACCGGATGGCCGATGGCGATCGCGCCGCCGTTGACGTTGACGATTTCCGGGTTCCAGCCGAGGTCCTTGTTGACGGCGCAGGCCTGTGCGGCGAAGGCCTCGTTCGCCTCGACCAGATCGAGGTCGTCGACGGTCCAGCCGGCCTTCTGCAGCGCCTTGCGCGACGCCGGGATCGGGCCGGTGCCCATGATCGCCGGATCGACACCCGCCGTCGCCCAGGAGACGATGCGCGCCAGCGGCGTGATGCCGCGCTTCGCGGCTTCCGCCTCGCTCATCAGCACCGTCGCCGCGCCGCCGTCATTGATGCCGGACGCGTTGGCCGCCGTCACCGTGCCTTCCTTGTCGAAGGCCGGGCGCAGCTTGGCGACGCTTTCCAGCGTCACGCCGTGCTTGATGTACTCGTCGTCCTCGACGATCGTGTCGCCCTTGCGGCCCTTGATGGTGAAGGGAACGATCTCGTCCTTGAACTTTCCGGCCTTCTGCGCGGCTTCCGCCTTGTTCTGCGACGCGACCGCGAAGGCGTCCTGCTCGTCGCGGGTCAGCTGCCACTGGCGCGCCACGTTCTCCGCCGTATTGCCCATGTGGTAGCCATGAAAGGCGTCGGTCAGAGCGTCCTTCAGCATCGTGTCGACGAGCTTCCAGTCACCCATCTTCACGCCGGCGCGCAAGTGCGCGGCATGCGGCGCCATCGACATCGATTCCTGGCCGCCGGCCACGATGATCGACGCGTCGCCGGCGATGATCTGCTGCATGCCGATGGCGACGGTACGCAGGCCAGAGCCGCAAAGCTGGTTGAGGTTCCAGGCAGTTGTTTCCTGTGGGCAGCCGGCCGCCATCGACGCCTGGCGGGCCGGGTTCTGCCCTTCTCCCGCGGTCAGGATCTGGCCCATGATCACCTCGTCCACCTCGGACGGATCGACGCCGGCGCGCGCAAGCGCTTCCCGGATCGCCGCGGCGCCGAGTTCGTGGGCGGCCACGTTAGCGAACGCCCCGTTGAACGAACCGACCGGCGTGCGCGCGGCGCTTGCGATAACCACAGATGTCATGAAGATGCCTCCTCGTTGGGTTGCGGCCTTGCCGCTCCGTCATTTGATCTTAGCGCCTGGCTGGCAACTCTCAATCCCTGCCTTAATATCATTGCACTGCACAAGGCGAGTCCGCAATTGAGCCTGATCGATGCGGCGGCGATGCCGAGCTCTTGGCGCACTGCAACAAACGCTTTGATAAGAACTTATTTTGTAACTAGTATTTCCCGCAATGCACACGCGCCTGAAAAAAGCGCGCCGATGGGGAGAGGACGCAATGGCAGGCAACGACGAGCCGACCGTTATCAAGAAATACGCCAATCGGCGTCTCTACAACACCGGGACGAGCACCTATGTGACGCTCGAAGACCTCGCCACGATGGTCAAGGACGGCGAGGATTTCGTGGTTCACGATGCCAAGTCCGGCGAGGATCTGACGCATGCCGTGCTGACCCAGATCATCTTCGAGCAGGAAGGCAAGACCGGCCAGGCGATGCTGCCGATCTCCGTGCTTCGCCAGCTCATTTCATTCTATGGCGACCAGATGCAGATGGTGCTGCCGAGCTATCTGGAACATTCCATGGCGATCTTCTCCAAGGAGCAGGAACGCATTCGCGCACAGATGGCCGCCATGGTCGGCAAGACCCCGCTCGACATCATGACCTCCGGCCAGCAGCTGATCGAGGAGCAGACGCGGCGCAACATGGAAATGTTCCACAACGCCATGCAGATGTTCTCGCCCTTCCCGGCAGCCGGAGAGAAGCGCGAGACCCCGTCGCAGAAGGCCGAGAAACAGCCTTCGCCCGACGAGTTGAAAGCCATGCGCGAGCAGATCGCCGCGATGCAGCGAAAGCTGGATTCGATCGATAAGTAGGCATATACTTACCATCCCAACGCACAGCCGTCCTTTCGCGGGTCCGAGCCGCCGATCAGGAACCCGTTCTCGCGGTCGATGACGATGGCTTGGCCGCCGCCCCAGGGTCCTGCGGCGGCAGCGACGGTATGCCCCTTCGCACGCAATCCTTCGACGGTCTCGGCCGGCAGGCCGGCCTCAGCGCGGATGACCCCTTCCGTATCCCAGAACACGCGCGGATGGTCGATCGCCGCTTGTGGGTCCATTCCGTAATCCAGCATGTTTCCAAGCACATGGGTGTGACCGGTCGGTTGGTAGGAGCCGCCCATCACGCCGAACGAGATCGAAGGCAACCCGCCTTTCGTGACCATCGCGGGGATGATCGTGTGCAACGGGCGCTTGCGCGGGCCGATGGCGTTGGGATGCGCCGGATCGGCGCTGAAACAGTTGCCGCGGTTCTGCAGCACGATGCCGCTTTCCGGCGTCACGATCTGCGCACCGAACGAACCGTAGAGGGAATTGATGAAGGACACCGCCATGCCGTCGCGGTCGACGATCGACAGGTAGACCGTGTCGGAATCGGGCAGATCCGGTAATGTAAGTGATTGATTGCGCTTTAGCGGGTCGAACTGTTCCGCCAGCGTATCGGCGAATTCGCGCGAGATCAGCGTCCTGGCCGGGACCGGCATCGTTTCCGGGTCCGAAAGCCAGGCGTCGCGGACGCCATAGGCGAGCCGCGCCGCCTCGATTTCGCAATGGTAGCGATCGGCGCTGAGATCCGGATGCCGCCGCGCGTCCATGATGTCGAGCAGGTTGAGCATTATCATCGCCACCATGCCCTGCCCGCTCGGCGGCAATTCGTGCAGCTTGTGATCTTCATAAGTGATTGACAGCGGATTGACGAAGGCGGTCCGGCAGCCGGCGATGTCC
>JBAQHA010000060.1:0-14954 GCA_049288075.1 Oricola sp. | reverse complement strand
ACATCGTGAAGCGCTTCGAGGCGTTCACGGCTGTCCACAAGACCTCGCTGGACATTCCCGAGGGCGCCTTCGTGACGCTGCTGGGACCGTCCGGCTGCGGCAAGACGACGACGCTGCGCATGGTCGCGGGCCTGCTCGATCCGAGCGAGGGCGAAATCCACATCAAGGGCCGGCTCGTCAACGACGTGCCGATCCACAGGCGCAATCTCGGCCTGGTGTTCCAGAACTATGCGCTGTTCCCGCACAAGACGATCGCCGAGAACGTCGCCTTCGGTCTGAAATACCGGGGCGTGGCGAAGGAAGAGGCGCGCAAACGGGTGCAAGCGGCGCTCGAACTGGTTCAGTTGCCGGGCGTCGGCGAACGCTATCCGAAACAGTTGTCGGGCGGCCAGCAACAGCGTATCGCGCTTGCCCGCGCGATCGTCATCGAACCCGACGTGTTGCTGCTGGACGAGCCCCTGTCGGCGCTCGACGCCAATCTCCGGGAGGACATGCGGGTGGAACTGAAGCGCATCCAGGAACGGATCGGCGTGACGACAATTTTCGTCACGCACGACCAGTCCGAGGCGCTCGCCATGTCCGACCAGATCGTCGTGATGTCGTCGGGCAGGGTCGAACAGGTCGGCCCGCCTCAGGAAGTCTACAACACGCCGGCGAGCGAGTTCGTCGCCAATTTCCTCGGCGCTTCCAACATCCTGCCCGTGACCTGCCTCGGCCGCGATGGCGGCATGCTGGGCCTCGACACGGACATCTTCGGGCGGATCGACATTCCCGCCGAAAAGGCGCCGAAGGTGACGGGCGAAGGCCCGGCAAAGCTGGTGCTGCGCGCCGAAAAGCTGTTGCTGACGGAGCGCGGGACGCCGACGGACGGCATGGTCGCCATCGACGCGACCGTCGAGACCGTTGACTATCAAGGCCAGGCGGTGCGTTATTTCGTGCGCGCCGGCGAGCGCCAGTTGCAAGCCATCAACATGATCGACGAGCAGCCTTTCAAGGAAGGCGCGCCCGTTTCCCTCCGTCTGCGCCCGCGCGACTGCGCGGCGCTGCCGGTCCACTGAACCTGGAAAACCTACATCGTGACACAGCAGAAAAGTCATCTCTTCTACCAGAGCCGCCGCCGCAAGCCGGTGCTCGACCAGGCGCGCGGCATCTACATGTGGGACGTCGACGGCAAGCGCTATCTCGACGGTTCGTCGGGCGCGATGGTCTGCAATATCGGCCATTCCAACGAGAACGTGCTGGCGGCCATGCGGCAGCAGATGGAAAAGTCGACCTTCGGCTACCGGCTGCATTTCGAGACGGAAGCATCCGAAAAGCTTGCCGCCAAGACCGCGTCGCTGACGCCTGAAGGCCTCAACCGCATCTTCTTCGTCTCCGGCGGGTCGGAGGCGGTGGAAAGCGCCATCAAGCTGGCGCGCCAATATGCATACGCGACGGGGCAGGGCTCTCGCTGGAAGGTGATTTCGCGCGCACCATCCTATCACGGCGCGACGCTCGGCGCGCTGGCGCTCACCTCCTACGAGCCGCTGACCGAGCCGTTCGAGCCGATGATGGTGCGGATGCCGAAGATCCCCGCGCCGCGCGCCTATCTCGATCGCCTCGACCCTGACGACGAGGCGACCGGGCTGCACTACGCCAACATGCTGGAACAAAAGATCATCGAGGAAGGGCCGGAGACGGTGCTCGGTTTCATTGTCGAACCGGTCGGCGGCGCATCGACCGGCGCGCTGGTTCCGCCGAAGGGCTACATGGAGCGTGTGCAGGAGATCTGCCGGCACTATGGCGTGCTGCTGATTCTCGACGAGGTGATGACCGGGGCGGGCCGCACGGGCAAGTTCCTCGCCGGAGAACACTGGAACCTCGCGCCGGACATCATCGTGATGTCGAAGGGCTTCGCCGCCGGCTACGTGCCGCTCGGCGCGATGGCGGCGCACGACCGGCTGATCGAGCCGGTGCTCGACGCGGGCGGCTTCCAGCACGGCTATACCTATGCCGGCAATCCGCTGGCCTGCGCCGCCGGGCTGGCGGTGCTGGAGGAGATCGAACGGCAGGGCATGATTTCGAATGCCGAGCGTATGGGCGATCTGCTGAAATCCCGGCTGGAAGACCTGATGCAGCGCTATCCGATCATCGGCGACGTACGCGGCATGGGCCTTCTCACCGCCTTCGAATTCGTTTCCGACCGGCGCACCATGGCGCCGCTTCCCGCCTCGATCAACGCGCATGCGCGGTTCGTCGACATCGCCTACGAGAACGGGCTGATCGTCTATTCGCGGCGCACGCGCGGCGGCGTCGACGGAGACCATATCCTCGTCTGCCCGCCGATGATCGTGAACGAAGCCCAGGTCGAGGAGATCATCGAGATGCTCGACCTTTCCCTGAAGCAGTTCATGGGCGAAATCCACGCCGCGCTGCCGCGGAGCGCCTGATACGCATCATGTCGAAGATCATCATCAGCTGCGCCGTCACGGGCTCGATCCATACCCCGTCGATGTCGCCCTATCTGCCGGTCACCGCCAACGAGATCGCCGAACAGGCAATCGACGCGGCGGAGGCGGGCGCGGCGATCCTGCACCTGCATGCGCGCGATCCCGATACGGGGCGGCCGTCGTCGTCGGTCGACCATTTCATGGGCTTCCTGCCGCGCATCAAGCAGGCAAGTGACGCCGTGCTCAACATCTCCACGGGCGGCAGCGCGACGATGACCCTCGACGAGCGCTTGGCCGCGCCGAAGCGCACCGAGCCGGAAATGTGCTCGCTCAACATGGGTTCGATGAATTTCGCGCTCTATCCGGCGGCCGAGAGAATCACCGACTGGAAGCACGACTGGGAAAAGCCGTTCCTGGAGAATTCCGACGACCTGGTCTTCAAGAACACGCCGCGTGACATAGCCCGCATCCTGACCGAGATGGGGACCGAGCGCGGCGCGCGGTTCGAGTTCGAATGCTACGATGTCAGCCATCTCTACATGCTGCGCCATTTCGCCGATCGCGGTCTGGTCAAGCCGCCCTTCTTCATCCAGTTCGTTTTCGGCGTGCTCGGCGGAATCGGACCTGATCCGGAGAACCTGACCCACATGAAGCTGATTGCCGACAAGCTGTTCGGCTCCGACTATTCCTTCTCGGTGCTGGCGGCCGGCCGGCACCAGATGCCGCTGATCACGATCGCGGCGGCGATGGGCGGGCACGTACGCGTCGGGCTGGAAGACAGCCTGACGATCGCGCGCGGCAAGCTGGCGCAATCGAATGGCGAGCAGGTCGCCAAGATCCGCCGTATCGTCGAGGAACTGGGCCGCGAGGTGGCGACGCCGGTCGACGCGCGCGCCATGCTCGGGCTCAAGGGCGCCGACCGGACGGCGATCTGACATGGACGCGATCACGATAAGGCGGGCCGAGGCAAGCGACGCCGCGCGGCTCAACGCGGCGCTACGCCGGCTTTCCGACGACATCGGCGATCCCCATGGCGCGACGGACGAAATGCTGGTCCGCGCCGGGTTCGGCGATTATCCGGTGTTCCATGCGCTGTTGGCGGAAGCCAATGGCGAGACCGTGGGCGTCGCCCTCTATTCGCCGGTGTTCTCGACGGTGCGCGCATCGCCGGGCGTCTATGTCTCCGACCTGTGGGTTTCGGATACGGTGCGGGGCAAGGGACTGGGGCGGAAACTGCTGAAGGCGGTCGCGACTGATGCCGGCCACGCCTGGGGCGCGGGTTTCCTCAAGCTCGCCGTTTATCACGACAATGACGAGGCGCAGGCGTTCTACCACCGGCTCGGCTTCACGCCCGTGGACGACGAATCCATCATGTCGCTCGACGCGGACGGGTTCGCCGCCCTAAGAAATTCTCAAGAGGCAAAACCATGAAAGCGATCTTCGACGAACGTCAGTGGAAACACGACCCGAAGCACTTCATGGCGAACGGCGCGATCCTGCCCAATCCGGAGCAGCCGAAGCGCATCGAGATCCTGAAGGCGGCGGCGGAAGCGGCGGGTTGCGTCTTTTCCGCGCCGGCCGACGCCGGCCTCGGGCCGATCGCGGCGCTCCATACGGCCGAATATGTCGACTTCCTGACGCATATCCACGCGCGCTGGCGGCGCATCGAGGGCGCGGGCGCGGAGGTGATCCCGAACATTCATCCGGCGAACCGGACCGACGGTTATCCGAAATCGGCGGTCGGCCAGGCCGGGTACCATCAGGCGGACACGGCTTGCCCGATCGCCGAAGGGACATACGAGGCTGCCTACTGGTCGGCGCAAACCGCGGTGACGGCGGCCGATGCGCTGACCGCAGGCGAACGGGTGGTCTACGCGCTGAGCCGCCCGCCGGGACACCATGCCTATTCGGACCTCGCCGGCGGTTTCTGCTTCTTCAACAATGCCGGCATCGCTGCCGAGCGGCTGCTCAAGGCAGGCCGGCGCCCGGCGATCCTCGATGTCGACGTGCATCACGGCAACGGCACGCAGGGCATCTTCTACCGCCGCGCCGACGTGCTGACAGTGTCGATCCATGCCGATCCGGCGCGGTTCTACCCGTTCTTCTGGGGTTATGCGCAGGAGCGCGGCGAGGGCGACGGGATCGGTTACAGCCTCAATCTGCCTCTCGAACGCGGCACGGGCGACGACGCCTATCTGAAGACGCTCGACACGGCGCTGGAACGCATCCGCGCCTTCGGGGCCGATGTAGTGGTGGTGGCGCTCGGGCTCGACGCCCATATCGACGACCCGTTCAAGGGGCTGGCGGTCACCACGCCCGGCTTCAAGCGCATCGGAGCCGCGATCGCGGGGCTTGGCCTGCCGACGGTTTTCGTGCAGGAGGGCGGCTATATCTCCGACGCGCTCGGAGACAACCTGACGCATGTCCTGACCGGCTTCGGCGACGCCTGAGCGGTCTCCCAACGAAACGAGGAAATCATGAGCGACATCACCCGCATCGAAACCGGCAAGCGCATGAGCCAGGCCGTTGTTCACAACGGCACGGTCTATCTGGCAGGCCAGGTCGGCAAACCGGGCGAGAGCGTCGCCGCGCAGACGACCACGATCCTCGAACAGATCGACGCGCTGCTGGCGCAGGTGGGCTCCGACAAGACGAAGATCCTGTCGGCGACGATCTGGCTTTCCGACATGGCGACCTTCGCCGAAATGAACGCGGTCTGGGACACATGGGTTCCGCAAGGCCACACGCCGGCACGCGCAACGGGCGAATCGAAACTCGCCGCGCCGGAATACAAGGTCGAGATCATAGTCGTAGCGGCCTGCTGACGTACAACCACGTTTGCACTGCACAAAGATAGGCGATAAGGGTTCGGTCTGACGTCCACGCCAGACCGGGGTAAGAGCCTTGGCAATCAAGAAAATTCTCGTCGCCAATCGTTCCGAAATCGCCATCCGCGTGTTCCGCGCGGCCAACGAGCTGGGAATAAAAACGGTCGCAATCTGGGCGGAGGAAGACAAGTACTCGCTCCACCGGTTCAAGGCGGACGAGAGCTACCAGGTCGGCCGGGGCCCGCATCTCGACCGGGATTTCGGTCCGATCGAGAGCTACCTGTCGATCGAAGAGGTGCTGCGCGTGGCGCGCATCTCCGGCGCCGACGCGATCCATCCGGGCTACGGGCTCTTGTCGGAGAGCCCGGAATTCGTCGAGGCCTGCGAAAAAGCGGGCGTCATCTTCATCGGGCCGAAACCCGAGACGATGCGCTCGCTCGGCAACAAGGTCGCGGCGCGCAACCTCGCCGTGTCGGCCGGCGTGCCGGTGATTCCGGCGACCGAGCCGCTGCCCGATGACATAGACACAATCAAGAAGATGGCGTTCGAGGTCGGCTATCCGGTGATGCTGAAGGCGTCCTGGGGCGGCGGCGGGCGCGGCATGCGCGTCATCCGCTCCGAAAACGAGATCGAGCGCGAGGTGCTGGAAGCCAAGCGCGAGGCCCGCGCCGCCTTCGGCAAGGACGAGGTCTATCTCGAGAAGCTGGTCGAGAACGCGCGCCACGTGGAGGTGCAGATCCTCGGCGACACGCATGGCAACGCCGTGCACCTGTTCGAACGCGACTGCTCGATCCAGCGGCGCAACCAGAAGGTCGTCGAACGCGCTCCCGCGCCATATCTGAACGATGCGCAGCGCAGCGAACTCTCCGGCTATGCGCTGAAGATCGCGGCGGCGACCGACTATATCGGCGCCGGCACGGTCGAGTTCCTGATGGATGCCGATACGGCCAAGTTCTACTTCATCGAGGTCAATCCCCGCATCCAGGTGGAGCATACCGTGACCGAGGAGGTCACCGGCATCGACATCGTCAAGGCGCAGATCCACATCCTCGACGGTTTCGCGATCGGCACGCCGGAATCGGGCGTTCCAGCGCAGAAGGACATCCGCCTCAACGGCCACGCGCTGCAGTGCCGTATCACGACGGAAGACCCGGAACAGAACTTCATTCCCGACTACGGACGCATCACCGCCTATCGCGGCGCCACGGGCTTCGGCATTCGCCTCGACGGCGGCACAGCCTATTCCGGGGCGGTGATCACCCGCTTCTACGATCCGCTGCTGGAGAAGGTGACGGCCTGGGCGCCGACGCCGGAAGAAGCGATCCGGCGCATGGATCGCGCACTGCGCGAATTCCGCATCCGCGGGGTGGCGACGAACCTGACCTTCCTCGAAGCGATCATCGGCCACGAGAAATTCCGCAACAACACATACACGACCAAGTTCATCGACACGACGCCGGAATTGTTCCAGCAGGTCAAGCGCGCCGACCGCGCGACGAAACTCCTGACCTATCTCGCCGATGTCACGGTCAACGGTCATCCGGAGACCAAGCACCGGCCGAAGCCGCCGGCGGACGCTGCGCCGCCGATCGTGCCGTGGCCGGGCATCAAGATCCCGGGGGGCGGAACCAAGCGCAAGCTCGACGAACTGGGGCCGGAGGGCTTCGCCAAGTGGCTGCGCGCGGAAAAGCAGGTCTACCTGACAGACACGACCATGCGCGACGGCCACCAGAGTCTCCTGGCGACACGCATGCGCACCAAGGACATCGTCAAGATCTCAGGCGCCTATGCGCGGGTCCTGCCGCAACTGCTGTCGCTGGAATGCTGGGGCGGTGCGACTTTCGACGTCGCGATGCGGTTCCTGACCGAGGACCCGTGGGAGCGGCTGGCGAAGGTCCGCGAGCAGGTGCCGAACATCCTGCTCCAGATGCTGCTGCGCGGCGCCAACGGTGTCGGCTACACCAATTATCCCGACAATGTGGTCAAGCATTTCGTGCGCCAGGCGGCGGCCGGCGGCATAGATCTGTTCCGCGTCTTCGACTGCCTTAACTGGGTCGACAACATGCGCGTCTCGATGGACGCGGTCGCCGAGGAGGACAGGATCTGCGAAGCAGCGATCTGCTACACCGGCGACATCCTCAATTCGGCGCGGCCGAAATACGACCTGAAATATTACGTCGCGCTGGCGGGCGAACTGGAAAAGGCCGGTGCGCACATGCTGGCCGTCAAGGACATGGCGGGCCTGTTGAAGCCGGCGGCGGCGCGCGTGCTGTTCAAGGCGCTGCGCGAGGCGACCGACCTGCCGATCCATTTCCACACGCACGACACGTCGGGCATTTCGGCGGCCACCGTGCTGGCGGCGGTGGAATGCGGCGTCGACGCCGTCGACGCGGCGATGGATTCGCTGTCCGGCAACACCTCGCAGCCCTGTCTCGGCTCGATCGTCGAGGCGCTGCGCGGAACCGAGCGCGATCCGGGGCTCGACGCCGAATGGATCCGCAAGATCTCCTTCTACTGGGAGGCCGTACGCACCCAGTACGCCGCATTCGAGAGCGACCTGAAGGGACCCGCCTCGGAGGTCTATCTGCACGAGATGCCGGGCGGCCAGTTCACCAACCTCAAGGAGCAGGCGCGCTCGTTGGGGCTCGAAACCCGCTGGCACGAGGTGGCGCGCGCCTATCACGACGTCAACATGATGTTCGGCGACATCGTCAAGGTGACGCCGTCGTCGAAGGTGGTCGGCGACATGGCGCTGATGATGGTCAGCCAGGACATGACCGTTGCCGACGTGCAAAATCCGGACAAGGACATCGCCTTCCCGGATTCCGTCGTCGCGATGATGCGCGGCGATCTCGGCCAGCCGCCGTCAGGATGGCCGGAGGGCATCCAGAAGAAGGTGCTGAAGGGCGAAAGGCCCTACACCGAGGTGCCGGGCTCGCTGCTGCCGCCGGCCGATCTCGACGCGAAGCGAAAGGAAATCGAGGAGAAGCTGGAACGCAAGCTCTCCGAATTCGAGTTCGCCTCCTACTTGATGTATCCGAAGGTGTTCACCGACTTCGCCCATGCGCAGGCCATGTACGGCCCCGTCTCCTCGTTGCCGACGCCGGTCTATTTCTACGGGCTGGGAAGCGAAGAGGAAGTCTTCGCCGAACTGGAGAAGGGCAAGACGCTGGTCATCCGCTGCCTCGCCGTCAGCGACACGGACGAGAAGGGCATGGTCACCGTGTTCTTCGAGCTCAACGGCCAGCCGCGGCGCATCAAGGTTCCGGATCGGGCGCATGGCGCAAGCGGCTCCGTGGCGCGGCGCAAGGCCGAGCCCGGCAACGAGGCGCATGTCGGCGCGCCGATGCCGGGCGTTATCTCGACCATCGGCGTGACGGCCGGCCAGGAGATCAAGGCGGGCGACGTCCTGGTCTCGATCGAGGCGATGAAGATGGAGACCGCCATCCACGCCGAGCGCGACGGCAAGATCGGCGAAGTCCTCGTCAAGGCCGGCGACCAGATCGACGCCAAGGACCTGCTGGTGGTTTACGGCTGACCGGAAGCTGCGTCAGATCTGACCCAGCACCATCAGGATGATGACGATCAGCAGGATCGTACCGACGATGCCCAGCGGGGCATTGCCGTAGCGCGTGCGCGCCGGGATGGCGCCGATCAGCAGCAGGATGAGGATGATCAGAAGAATCGTGCCGAGGGTCATGGCGGCTCCTTTCGGGGAATCGGTTCCGTGATAACGCCGTTAACGGCCCGGGGTTCCGTCGCCATCGGTTCTTCATGCGGATCACGGGGCGTGACAAGTTGATGAAATCCGTGCAAATCCCGGGCGTGTGACCCCGATTTACAAAGTCCGGCCATCGGGCTAGCGTCTCTAAATCGATTTAAACGGATATCCCGATGACCGCCCTTGATACATCCCCGGTGCGTTCGCCGCTGAGCCAGGCAACCGATCCGCGCCGGATCCGGCAGGCCCGCTGGGCCGTTTCGGCGGCCTTCTACGCCAACGGATTCATCGTCGGCCATTGGGCGCCGAAGATCCCGGTGATGGCAGCGCGGCTCGGCATCACGGAATCGGTGCTCGGCGCGCTGGTCATCATGTTCGGCGTCGGCGCGCTGTTGTCGCTGCTTGCCGGAGCGGTGCTGACGACGCGCTACGGCTCCGATCGGGTGGTGCGCTGGTCCTCGATCATGCTGGCGCCGTCGCTGCTGCTGATCTCGCTGTCGCCGACGGTCATCACCACGGCCTTCACGATGCTGTGGCTCGGGGTGTTTCTCGGCGCGATGGACGGGGCGATGAACGCCAATGCGGTGAGCGTCGAAAAGGCGCGCGGACACGCGATCATGTCATCGTGCCACGGCTTCTGGAGCCTCGGCGGGCTGACGGGCGCGCCGCTCGGCGGCTGGATGCTGCAGCGTTTCGGCGAGATGGGCCATTCGATAGCGGTGTCGATCCTGCTCGGCATCATCGTGGTCATCGCGCAGTTCTTCTATTTCGCAGACGCCAAGGCCCGCGAACCGCACGAAGAGACGCAGGGCAGGGGCGGCTTCTCTCTCGGCCGCATTCTCGCAATGCTGCCGGCCGGCTGGGGCATCTACCTGCTCGGCGCCTGCGCCTTCCTGTCCTTCGTTCCCGAGGGTTCGATCCTCGACTGGAGCGCGCTCTATCTCGTCAAGGACCACGAGGCGCCAGTCGCCGTGGCAGGCTACGCCTTCGCGGCGTTTTCGGGAACGATGGCGCTGATGCGCTTCCTCGGCGACGGGCTGCGCGACAGGCTCGGCGACGGGCGGACCTTCTTCATCTCGGCGCTGGTCGCCAGCGCGGGCTTCGCGTTTGCGGGGCTTTCGGCGAACCTGCCGATGGTGATCGCGGGCTTCCTCGTCTGCGGCCTGGGGCTCGCCAACATGGTGCCGATCGTCTTTTCGGCAGCGGGCCGCTATCCGGGCATCGAGCCGGCGATCGGCATCGGCATCGTCACCGCCTTCGGCTATTCCGGCGCGCTGACGGCGCCGGCGGTGCTCGGCATCGTCGCGGAGCATTTCGGCCTGGCCGTGATCTTCGCGGCCTTCTCCATCGTCGTGCTTGGCGCGGCGGCTTTGTCGCTGGCGCTGAAAACGCTCAGGACATAGGGTCCGAGAGCGGCAGGGCGGCGAGTTTTTCGGCAAGGAAATCGTAGACCCGGCGCACGCGGGCGCTGTGTCGCAATTCGCGGTGAGAGGCAAGCCAGAAAGGCAGCGGCTCGATCGGCAGGTCCGGCAGGACGCGAACGATGTCGGGCGACTTTGACGCCACATGGATCGGGCCGAAACCGATGCCCGCGCCGGCCTTGACCAGTTCCCAGTAGACGATCTGGTGATCGGTGCGGACACGGAACAGCGAGCGGTCGGCGTGGGTCCCGAGCCGTTCCATTCCGCGTTCGATCAGGTCGTTGCGATCATACCCGACGAGGCGGTGGGAGAAGAGATCCGCGATCGTCTTGGGTGCGCCGCGCCTTTCGAGATAATCGCGCCGGGCGAAGGCGCCCATCGCCATCTCGTTGACTTTCCTGGCGATCAGGTCGTTCTGGGTCGGGCGCACCATGCGCACGGCGATGTCGGCGTCCCGGGCGAGGAGGTTCTGCACCGAGTTGGACGCGACGAGTTCGATCTCGAGGGCGGGTTCCTCCTCCTGCAGCGCGCCGAGAATGGCGGGAAGGATGTAGTTCGACACGACCTCGCTGGCGGTGATCCGGATCGTGCCCTCCACGCGCGTCTCGCGGCCAGTGGCGGCCATGGCGAAGCCCGCAGCGCCCGCCTGCATTGCGCGCGCCTCTTCCGCCAGCGCCAGCGCGTCGGGCGTCGCGGCCATCCCGGCGCGGCCGCGCTCGAACAGGACGAGGCCGGTCAGGGCCTCGATCTCGTCGATGTGGCGGCCGAGGGTCGGCTGCGACAGGCCGGTCGCGCGCGCCGCGCCGGACAATGTGCCGGCGTCGATCACGGCGAGAAAGCTCTTGATCAGGTTCCAGTCGAAACGATCGCGTTCCATTCATAAGTGAATAACAGACATACAGTGTCTTGTATATTCATTCATCCGTGGATTCATTAAATTGGTCTCCGAACACGAACACAGGAGACCGATCATGCAAACGATAGCAATTCTCGGAGCTGCGGGACGCAATGGCGACGCGGTGGCCAGGGCGTTTCTGAAAGCCGGATGGCGGGTGAAGGGCATCGCGCGCGGGGCCAAGGTTTCGACGCTGGCGCCGGGCGTCGAGCCGGTAACCGCGGACGCCTATGACAGGGACGCGCTCATCGCGGCCTGCGCCGGTGCGGACGTGATCCTGCACACGCTCAATCCTCTGTACGACAACTGGACCGACACGGTGATGCCGCTGGCGCAAAACGTGCTGGCGGCGGCCGAGGCGACCGGCGCCACGGTGATGATCCCCGGCAATGTCTACAATTACGGTTACTCGATCGGCGTCGATACCAAGGAGACAGTTCCGGTGCATGGCGATACCGAGAAGGCGCGGCTGCGGATCGCCATGGAAGCGCTGTTCGAGCGGGCGGCGCGCGAAAAGGGCGTGCGCACCATCATCGTGCGGGCCGGCGACTTCTTCGGCGGCAAGCGGCCGGAGAGCTGGCTTGACCTGATGATCCTGAAGGACCTGAAGAAGGACCGGTTCGTCTGGCCGGGGCCCTGGCAGACCGTGCATGCCTTCGCCTACCTGCCGGACTTCGCCGAGACCTTCGTGCGGGTGGCGGAAAAGCGCGCCGGCCTGGAGCCGTATTCAACGCTGCATTTCCGCGGCTATGCGGTGACCGGCGAGGAGATGTTCGAGGCCGCCGAGAAGGCCAGCGGGCGCAGGCTGAAAAAGGGCGGTGCGCCGTGGCTGCTCTTGCGCGCGGTCGGGCTGTTCAATCCGATCATGCGCGAGATTGCGAAGATGTCCTATCTGTGGCGCGTGCCGCACTCGCTCGCCAATGGCAAGCTGGAAGCGCTGATCGGCCCCGAGCCGCATCGCCCGCTCGACGTGGCGCTTGCCGAGGCCATCGCCGACCTGAAGCTCGACGCTCCAGCCGGCCGAAACAGGGTGAAGCCCGAGGGCATGGCCGTCGCTTGAAAGACATGAAAGGCCCGGCACGCCCCTGCCGGGCCTTTCGCCCCATCCCCCGGGATTACCAGGTCCGGCGCGGACCGATATCGATGTGATAGAAGCCGGCCTTGTAGCGCTTGTAGCCGCCGACCTCGCCCTGTTTTCCCAGATAAGCGAGCAGGCCCGAGGTCTTGCCGTGGACGCGGAAATCGACCGCACCGCATTTCAGGTGCCACGATTCCTTCTTGCCGCCGACGCTGCGGTTCTTCGACGGATTGCGGAAGGTCGAGCTGACCGTGATCGGTCCGTATTTCGCGGCGACGCGATCCAGTACGGACTTCAGCCGCGCCGGCACGCATTTCGACGGGGCGTTGAAGTGGACACGCTGGCCCTTGGGCACGGCGGCGAGTTGCAGATCCGTCATGGCGTCGAAGGGCGACGGCTCGAGGATCATATGCGCATGATCCTCGTCGGTGCGGTGGATGGCGACATTGCGCCAGGCGTCGTCGGGCCTGACCAGCGTCTGCGCGGTGACGGGAAGTCCGAAGCCGGGCGCGAACGCGGCAGTGACAGCCGCCACATGCAATGCGTGCCGCGCGCGGGACGCGGCGAAGGCGGAGGTGATCATCTCTAGAACGGTCCTGTTTCATGCGCCCGAAAAAGCGGGCATCGTCATGATCAGGCCGGCCCCTCCCGATACCGGCCAGCTACGGAAGGCCGCCCCGTAGTCGACCGTGCTGCAACGCACAAATCACAGTTTGAATCGAAATGTCATACTAGTGTCACGGAATTCGGCCCGAAAATCCGCAATTTCCGGTCGGCTTGGCCGAAGGGAGAAAGCCGTTGGTCTAATTTACGGATGGACAGCTATCGTTATAAACCGCACACAATACGGACATCGCGGCATGGAGGAGGACCGATCCGTGCCCGTCCGCGACGCTTTTCTGATCGCAAATTTCCGGGGAGGGAATGAATGTCCAGTCCAGTTTACCGCGTATTGCCCGAAGCCAAGAAACGGGCGTTGATCGATGACGAGAAGTATCTGAAGTGGTACAAGCAGAGCGTCACGTCGCCGGAGAAGTTCTGGGAAAAGCACGGCAAGCGGATCGACTGGTTCAAGCCCTACACCAAGGTCAAGAACACAACCTTCAAGGGCAAGGTATCGATCAAGTGGTTCGAGGACGGCATCACAAATGTCGCCTACAACTGCATCGACCGTCATCTGAAGAAGCGCGGGGACCAGGTCGCGATTATCTGGGAAGGTGACAACCCGTACGACGACAAGAAGATCACCTATAACCAGCTGTACGATCAGGTCTGCCGGCTCTCCAACGTGCTCAAGTCGAACGGCGTCAAGAAGGGCGACCGCGTCACCATCTATATGCCGATGATCCCGGAAGCCGCCTATGCGATGCTCGCCTGCGCGCGCATCGGCGCGGTCCATTCCATCGTCTTCGGCGGGTTTTCGCCGGACGCGCTGGCCGGCCGCATCATCGATTGCGAGTCCAACTTCGTCATTACCGCGGACGAGGGCCTGCGCGGGGGCAAGAAGATCCCGCTGAAGCATAACACAGACCTCGCCATCGAGATCGCCGAGCGCCGCGACGTCAAGGTCGACAAGGTGCTGGTCGTGCAGCGCACCGCCGGCAAGATCGAATGGTACGAGGATCGCGACATCTGGTATCACGAGGCGGTGCCGGCGGCGAAGCCGGATTGCCCGCCGGCCAAGATGAAGGCCGAGGACCCGCTGTTCATCCTCTATACCTCGGGCTCGACAGGCATGCCGAAGGGCGTGCTGCATACGACCGGCGGCTATCTCGTCTATGCGTCGATGACGCACGAGTATGTGTTCGACTACCACGATGGCGACATCTACTGGTGCACGGCCGATGTGGGCTGGGTCACCGGCCACTCCTATATCGTCTACGGGCCGCTGGCCAACGGCGCGACGACGCTGATGTTCGAGGGCGTGCCGAACTTCCCGTCGCCGGCGCGCTTCTGGGAAGTCGTCGACAAGCACCAGGTCAACATCTTCTACACTGCGCCGACGGCGATCCGCGCCCTGATGGGCGCCGGCAACGACCATGTGACGAAGACGTCGCGCAAGTCGCTGCGCGTGCTGGGCTCGGTCGGCGAGCCGATCAACCCCGAAGCATGGGAATGGTATTACAACATCGTTGGCGAGCAGAAATGCCCGATCGTCGACACCTGGTGGCAGACCGAGACCGGCGGCATCCTGATCACGCCGCTGCCCGGCGCGACCAATCTGAAGCCGGGTTCGGCGACGCGGCCGTTCTTCGGCATCCAGCCGCAACTCGTCGACAGTGATGGCGACGTGCTGGAAGGCACCGCCGACGGCAATCTGTGCATCACCGATTCCTGGCCGGGACAGATGCGCACGGTCTATGGCGACCACGACCGCTTCATCCAGACCTATTTCTCGACCTACAAGGGCAAGTATTTCACCGGCGACGGCTGCCGCCGCGACGAGGACGGCTACTACTGGATCACCGGCCGCGTCGACGACGTCATCAACGTGTCGGGCCATCGCATGGGGACGGCGGAAGTGGAATCGGCGCTGGTCAGCCACGACGCCGTGTCGGAAGCCGCGGTCGTCGGCTATCCGC
>JBAQHA010000059.1:0-1962 GCA_049288075.1 Oricola sp. | reverse complement strand
CTCCGAAACGCATCAGGCCGGTGTTACGGGCACTTCGCGATGTAGTAGGTGCCGTTCGGGCGACGGTAACGGCAGGTGCCGTCGGACAGACGACCGACGAGGTAGCCTGCTGCGCCGCCGACGACCGCGCCCAACGCGATCTGTCCGGCATTGCCGCCCGCAATCGCGGTAGCGCCGCCGCCGATCAGCGCGCCGGCTGTCGTGGTCTGTTCAGTGGTGGTGCAGCCGGCGGCAAGCGCGCCGACAACAGCCATCGAGGCAACGAATTTAGCGAATTTCATGGGGCGATCTCCTTAACTTTCCCGATATCACATTAGCGATCCGAAAGCAGCGCGAATGTGACGCTTTTCACACATGTCCCTGCCGCTATTCAAACTGACAAATCGCGATACCGCAACCATCGCTTAGCAGAATTTCAAGAGCGTCTCCAGCGACATTGGACAAGGTCCATGTCGAGCCGAAAGGCACCTCGACAGCGTCGAGCGGCCACTTGGCATTCCGTACCGTCAATCCGTTCATGGCGACAAAACCAACGAGCGAGAAAAGAGTTCCCGCCGGCCAGTCCGGCCGCAGCGGGTTCCCCGGCAATAACGGCGCGGCTTCTTCGGTGCCGCTCGACAGGGTCACGGTCAGGCCGGGACGCGCGCGGGCGAGTTCGGTCGCCAGGGCGAGGTTCAGGAAGGCGTGGTCGGACCGTTGGCCCCCGAGCGCGCCGACCAGCAGGATTTCCGCGGCGCCCTGGTCCAGCGCATGCGCGATGGCGATCTCGCCGTCAGATTTCGCTTTTTCCGCCGGGAAGGATTCGCGCGGCACATGGGCGAAACGCTCGCCGAGCGGGCCGTCGGTGGAATCGAAGTCGCCGAGCCACAGTTCCGGCTCCAGCCCGAGTATTTCGGCATTGCGGATGCCGCCGTCGGCGGCGATCACACGGCAGCCGGCGAGTTGGCGGCGCAACCGTTCCGTCGGCGTCAATGCGCCGTCGAGCAGGATCGCGAAGCGGGTGGGGCGGGACGCGGACATCGTCCAGCACTATCGCGGGTTTTCCGGGACGCCAAGGGAGAAAGAGCGTTTGTCCCTTGATGGGCTTCCGAGAGCGTTCTACAACGGTCCCGCTCTAACGGGGTGCCGCATGCGCGGCTGAGAGGCGAAAGCCAACCCGTCGAACCTGATCCGGTTTGCACCGGCGTAGGGATTAGACGCCAGTCTCCGCTCCGAGCGGTCACGCGCCTCGATCCCAACTCGAACCAAGGAGGTGCGTGATGCACAGGACTTCGCTTATCGTTTCCACACTTGCTTTGGCGTGGCTGCCGCAGGCCGCTGCGGCGCAAGGCACGCTGACAGTCTACACCTATGAGAGCTTCACGGCCGAATGGGGTCCGGGGCCGCAGGTGGAAAAGGCCTTCGAGGCGGAATGCGGCTGCGATCTGAAATTCGTTTCCACCGCAGATGGCGTCGCGCTGCTCAACCGGTTGCGCCTCGAAGGCGACCGCACGGATGCCGATGTCGTGCTCGGGCTTGACACCAACCTGACTGCGGAGGCGAAGGAAACCGGCTTCTTCGCTCCGCACGGTATCTCGACCGACAAGGTCGAGGTGCCGGGGGGCTGGTCTGACGACACGTTTGTACCCTTCGACTACGGCTACTTTGCCATCGTCTACGACAGCAAGGCGATCGTGAACCCGCCGACGAGCATGCACGACTTCCTCAAGGGCGTCGAAGGCAAGATCGCGATCCAGGACCCGCGCACCTCGACGCCGGGCCTCGGGCTGATGCTGTGGATCAGGAAGATCTACGGCGATCTCGCGCCGGAAGCCTACGAAGAACTGAAACGGCGGGTCTTGACCGTGACGCCGGGCTGGTCGGAATCCTACGGCCTGATGACCTCCGGCGAGGTGCCGATGGTGCTGTCCTACACGACGTCGCCCGCCTACCACATTCTTGCGGAGGGCTCCGACCGCTACA
>JBAQHA010000058.1:0-2363 GCA_049288075.1 Oricola sp. | reverse complement strand
GGCGGTCACGGTGGTTTCCACAAAGGCGACGTTGTCGCCGGCAACGGGCGAAAGACCGCCCTCGCCACCGTCGAAACACTCGACGTCGCCCTCGATGAGGCCGGGGGTGTTCGTCTCCTCGGCGAGCGCGCGGATCAGGAAATCCGCCTCACCTTCCGTCGCGCCGGCGTTTGTGACCGGCAAATCGAAGTCGACCGAGCCCGCGCCGTTGCTCGTCTCGATATCGAAGATCGCGATGGAACCATCGTTGCCGACCAGCGTCACCCCTGGCGGCAGGCTTTCGGGATCGAGGATGGTGAAGCCTTCCGGCGCGAAGACCTGGATGCTGTGGGTCTCGGACCCGTCGGTAAAATCGTCGAAGGTCGCGACGACGTTCAGCGTCCCGGTCTCGCCACTCTGGAAAGTGCCATTTTCAGGCTCTTCGCCGGTCGAATCGACGATCGAGGCGGCAATCGAGAGATGCACCCCGTCGCCGTCGTCGCCCGCCGAGCCTTCACCGCCGTCGGCATTGGCATCGACGTCGATGGCGGCCTGGGCCGTGGCGGTCGCGCTCTCGCTGCCGTTGAAGCTCGTCGCGGTGATGGTCAGCTCCGCATCGACGTCGCTGTCCGGGTTCGGAGTCACCTGGACGGAACCGCTGACAGCCTCGCCGAGCGAGAAGCCTGCGGTCACGAAGGATATAGTTAGTTCGCCGGCCGCCGCATCGTAGCTCGCGGTGTAGTCGGTGCCCGCGCTGTAGCCGAAGATATCGACAGAGGTCTCGTCCACGACCCAGGCATCGGCGGCTCCGCCGGTCGGGAAGCCGGCAATGACGATCTGGGTGATCTTGCCGAAATCGTCACCGGGGCTCGCAGAGAAACTGATCGTCCCAGCGGTGTCCTCCTCCAGGCAAACCGGTTCGATCGCCGCCAACGGTTCTTCCAGCGGCGGCAGGCCGATGGAAACCGACTCCGTGGCGCTCGCCCCCGACTCGTCGGTGACGCTGTAGGTGAACTCCGCCGGCGGGATGAAATCCAGTTCCTGGCTCTCGATGAAGGCGTCGAGATTGGCCTGCGTCGTCACCCACCACACGGTGTCGGCGTTGGTGAAGGTGTCGCCGGGCTGCAGAAGAGACGTGTCGCCGCCGGCCGTCACCAGGATCAGGTCGCCGAAGGCCGGAGTGCTCACAAGCGTGAAGACCAGGGATTCGAGCGGCGTCTCGGCGTCGGAGCCGCCAAAGTCGGCCACTTCGCCAAAATCGTCGTCACCGACGTTGCCGTCCACGGTCAGCTGCTTGAACAGCAGGATCTCGAACTCTTCGCTGCCGCCTTCGCCGCCTTCGACCTGCTGGATGGCGAAGGTCAGTGCCTGGGGCGGGTCTCCACGCTCCCCCGCTGTCAGTACCGTATCGGCCAGCGGCGGCGCGCCAGCCCCCTCCACGTCCAGGAGCGTGATCTCGTCTTCCAGGTCGATGAGGCCGAACTGAAGTTCCGTCGGCGGGATCACGTCCTCGGCATCCAGCAGGCCGATCGATTCTCCGACATCGTCGGAGTAAACGCTGACGCCGCCACCCAGGGGCCCGGCGGCGGTGTCGAAGGGAATCTCATCGGTGCCGGCGAGCGCAAGCGCCTGCGCGATCAGCACATCGGAGGGAATATCCACGCCGGCAACCTGCAGGACGGGCGCGCCTCCGGAGTCCGCCAAGGCCACCATGTCGAGGAAGACGACCCGGCTGTCCGTGGTGCCGTCGCCGTTGTCGTCGAAGGCGAGGATCAGGTTGTCGCCCTGGACCTGGATGCGCGCATCGGCCGGCGGGAAGTTCAGAATATAGGTCTGCCCGGCAGCTGCCTGGATCTCGACGGTCTGGCCGGGGGCCGGGCGGCTGACGACGATCGCCTCGCCCGCCTGCCCAACGACGGTCGCACTACCCTCGCCGCTGGCGCCGCTGCTTGTCTCGGCAGTCTCCTGAGTGGCCGCGTGGCCGGCCGGCAGGTCGGTGGCCCCATGGAATGTTTCGTCCGCCACCGTACCCTCACGAAAGAGATCCTCAGACATGGTCCCAGCCTCCTCGTGTTCTCGTGGATGGTCAGGTCAACGTTCCGATTAACCGCTCGTTAACCATAATCATCACAGGCTGTTTACAAATTGAGGCAGACTCAAGAAAATCCGTCGCGACAACCATAGATAAATGTATGATTTATAATCAAAACCGTTGATTTTAATCCTTTCTTATCATTTTGCTTATCCATAGGATGATTGACGGAACGTGTAGTTCTCGCATAAGGTAATAGGACTTTATGCCCGTCGCATCGCCGGGGCATAAACCAGATGGGAAGCGCTCAGAACGCTTCCTGCAGCAGCGCGAGATACTCCGCCTCGCTGGC
>JBAQHA010000057.1:0-3874 GCA_049288075.1 Oricola sp. | reverse complement strand
GTTGGTGAAAAGCCCGGGGTCAACAATAGACTTCTAATGGGTATCGCGTTTTACGAAACCGAAGTGAATGAAGATGGGCAACGGCGCATAATCTGTCACGGACCGGACTGCATTTATCGAGGGATTGTAGATGCCATAGCTTCCACCGTCCCTGGCTTCAAATCGCCCGGGTAGAACCGATTTCCCGACCGCCTATTACCAGATGACCTTTTCCATGACGATCGCCGGGATGCCGGAGCCCTTGACGCCGCAATCGGGCGTCGAGCCGACCTGCCTGAAGCCCTCGCGCTCGTAGAAGGCTACCGCACGATCGTTTGCCTCCTCGACCTCGAGACGGATCTTGCGCACGTCCGGGAAGCAGGCCTCGACCTCGATCAGGAGCTTCTTGCCGACGCCCTGGCCCTGCGCCGACGGGCGGACATAGAGTTGGTGCAGCATCGAGGATTCGAAATCGATCTGGCTGACGAAGGCCATGCCGGCGATTTCGGCACCGTCGTCGCAGACGATGAATTCGGAGCGGGGCTTGGTCAGGCGCTGTTTGAGCGCGGCGACGGAATGCCAGGCGCCGGTCAGTTCGGCGACCCTTTCCTTGCCGTAAATCCGGTCGTAGGTGTCGTGCCATGTCTCGGACAACATGGCGCTGATGGTCTCCAGATCATCCAGCGATGCCGTCCGCAGCCACATCCGACCGAATTACTCCTTTTCCAAGGGCCGGACGACGCCGTCTGGCGCCGCCTGGCTAGATTGATGGCGCGAAAGGTGCGGAGACGTCAAGCCCACAACCGCTCGCGCCGTTTCGGGGGTTGCGCGGCCGGGGGACGGCGCGCCTCAGTCCTCGATGCCGAGCTTCGACTTGACGAGGGTCTGGACGGCCTGGGGATTGGCCTTGCCGCCGGTCGCCTTCATGACCTGGCCGACGAACCAGCCGGCCAGCGTCGGCTTGGCCCGCGCCTGCTCGACCTTGTCGGGATTGGCGGCGATGATCTCGTCGACCGCCGCCTCGATGGCACCGGTGTCGGTGACCTGCTTCATGCCGCGGGACTCGACGATCTCCGCCGGGTCGCCGCCCTCGTTCCAGACGATCTCGAACAGGTCCTTGGCGATCTTGCCGGAAATGTCGCCGCTCTTGATCAGGTCGATGATGCCGCCCAGCTGCGCCGGCGAGACCGGCGTTTCCTCGACGCCGAGGCCGGCCTTGTTGAGCGCGCCGAGCAGATCGTTGATGATCCAGTTGGCGGCCGTCTTGGCGTCGCGGCCTTCGGCGACCTTCTCGAAATAGTCGGCAATCGCCTTTTCCGAAACGAGGACCGAAGCGTCGTAGGCCGACAGGCCGAGCGCGACGAAGCGCGCCTTCTTCTCGTCCGGCAGTTCCGGCAGGTGCGCGGCGAGCTCGGCGACGAAGGCGTCGTCGAACTCGAGCGGCAGCAGGTCGGGATCGGGGAAGTAGCGGTAATCGTGCGCCTCTTCCTTGGAGCGCATCGAGCGCGTCTCGCCCTTTGTCGGGTCGAACAGGCGGGTTTCCTGGTCGATCGAGCCGCCGTCCTCGATGATGGCGATCTGGCGGCGAGCCTCATATTCGATCGCCTGGCCGACGAAGCGGATGGAGTTGACGTTCTTGATCTCGCAGCGCGTGCCGAACTCGCCGCCCGGCTTGCGCACGGAAACGTTGACGTCGGCGCGCATGGAGCCCTCGTCCATGTTGCCGTCGCAGGTACCAAGATAGCGCAGGATCTGGCGCAATTTGGTGAGATAGGCCTTGGCCTCGTCCGACGAGCGCAGGTCGGGCTTCGACACGATTTCCATCAGCGCGACGCCGGACCGGTTGAGATCGACATAGGACATGGTCGGATGCTGGTCGTGCATCGACTTGCCCGCATCCTGCTCCAGATGCAGGCGCTCGATGCCGATCTCGACATCCTCGAACTCGCCCTGCCTGTCCGGACCGACCGAGATGACGATCCGGCCCTCGCCGACGATCGGCTGCTTGAACTGGGAGATCTGGTAGCCCTGCGGCAGATCCGGATAGAAGTAGTTCTTGCGGTCGAAGACGGAGCGATTGTTGATCTGCGCCTTCAGGCCGAGGCCGGTGCGCACGGCCTGTTTCACGCATTCCTCGTTGATGACAGGCAGCATGCCCGGCATCGCGGCATCGACGAGCGACACGTTGGCGTTCGGCTCGGATCCGAACTCGGTCGAGGCGCCGGAGAACAGCTTGGAACTGGAAACGACCTGGGCATGGACCTCCATGCCGATGACGATTTCCCAGTCGCCGGTCATGCCGGGAACGAAGCGTTTCGGATCGGGTGTGCGGGTGTCGACGAGAGACATATCAGCCAGTCTTGCTTTCGGAAATTGGTATGCGTTCGTTAGTGCAACGCAAACGGCGCCGCAAGGCGCTTTTGCCGGTTCGGCCCGGGTGGAACGGATGCTACTGCGTCTTCACCGTGAGACCGTCCTTGCCGATTTCGATCTTGATCCCGTCCGGCTCCTTGGTGTCCTGATAATACTGGTATCCCAATACCCCGATTGCGACCACGAGGACGGCAATGACAACATAGAGGACATTTCGATTCATGGACGGATAGCCTTTTCGGATCCTGATTCAGCGTCTCGTGATACCCGATTTGCCGACGGATGGGAAACATTCGCGCAGTGCTGCGACGGCGTTTCCTGGCGCGCCGAAGATCGGGACAGGAACGGTCGCCCGACTTGATCAGGATCAAGGTGGCGGCGTCGCGACGCAGGAACAATACGCCCGACGACACGAATTCGAGAGGGAGTCCCGATGCTGTCCTTGCGCCATTTCTTCGCATCCCCGGAACGCGGCAAGCTGTTTCACGCGATGGTCGACAAGCTCGGCCTGCGGGATGCTGTCGAATCGCGGCCGCAGGCCAAGGACGTCATGAGACGGGCGCAGGCGCGCTGCGCCGATTGCGGCCGCGAGGACAGTTGCACGACGTGGCTGGAGGAGAACGAACGGCCGGCGCAAGCGCCCTATTTCTGCAAGAACCACGACATGTTCGAGCGACTGAAGCACGACATCGAAATGGAAACGCAGGCCGCCTGAAACCGCCATAACGAGACTACAACAACCCCGGGCCGCAATCCCGGGGTTTGTTTTTGCTCATGGTTTCCGGTTAACCTTTACAGGCGGTAAATCGCGGCACAACTTCAGGTTACTTCGGATATACTGTTGTCGAATGCGGACAGGAGAAAGAACATGTCCGCCAGAACATTTGCCATTGCCATCGTTCTTGCCGCCAGCACCGGTGCGGCCGCCGCCTATGTACAGAACAATCCGGGCTCGGTTCAGTCGCTGTGGTCACAGGCGACCGCCATGCGCGGGCCTCTGGCCGCGACGGCCAAGACCGAGACCGAGACCGCCGCACCCTACACGCGCTCCGCCTTCCACAAGCTGTGCCAGCGCGGCCTGGCGCAGCAACTCTCGAAGCTGTACCCGACGGACCGCGATGCCGGCTGCGCCTGCATGGACAAGGAGATCCAGACCTGGTCGAAGGCGGCACAGGACCGCGCGCTCGTCGGCTTTTCGCAGCTCGCTAACGACTATGGAACCGTCTCGGACCGCCCCAGGCGATCGAGCAAGATCCCGCACCGGATTTCGCAGCACGAGATGAATGTCATTCAGGCGCGCGAAAGGCAGGCGCAGCGCGCGACGGAACGCGAAATGGCGTCCGTCAAGGAGCGGTTCAAGGACATCAGTGTCAGTCCGCTGACGATCAATCCGGTTACGCTGGTAATGACCGTGGACAGGCTGGAAAGACTCGCCAGCCAATGCGGCATCATGGCGGCGCCTGCGAGCAGCCTGAAGGAAGTCGGGGAGCGATACCAGACGATCGGCTCCCCGAGGCAGTAG
>JBAQHA010000056.1:0-1968 GCA_049288075.1 Oricola sp. | reverse complement strand
CGGGCAAGTCCGCCAGCACATCGATACCGAGACCGCGAAGATAGGCTGCATCGCCAATACCGGCTTTTTGCAGCAGTGCCGGCGAATGCAGCGCACCCGCCGTCAGCACGACTCGCCGGGCAGCGATTCGGACAAGCTGGCCGTTCCGGACGACTTCGACGCCCGTCACGCGCCGGCCTTCCGTAAGGACGCGCCTTGCGCTCGCATCCGCCATGACTTCGAGATTTGGCCGGGCCCTGACGTCCGAACCGAGGTAACCGCGCGCCGTGGAGACGCGGTCCTTTCCGTCGTTTGACAGGGACATCGGGAAGCAGCCATCGGTATATACGCCGTTCTGATCGCCCAGATTCGGATAGCCCATGGCCTCGATGGCGGACTTCGCGTCCTTCGCGAATACCGGCCAACTTGCCTCCGGCACCCTGTGAATGACGATTGGACCGTCGCTTCCATGAAGCGGGCCGTCGAAATCGAGGTCTGTTTCCAGTTTGCGGAAATACGGAAGCACCGTTTCCCAGGTCCAGCCGGACGCGCCCAGATCCTGCCATTCGTCGTAGTCGTCCGGCGTGCCCCGGTTCGCCATCTGGCCATTGATGGTGGAACCGCCTCCGAGAATGCGCGCCTGCTCGTATTTGAGCAGTGGAGGACGTTCTGCGGTGTTGTTTCCGAAGGGCTGGCGATAGGCCTTCAGATCGGGCCAGTGATTGTCCGGATTGTAGGCGGCGCGGGCCGGGTAGATGTCGCGGATCGCGTCCGATTCAGTGCCCGGAGGAATGTCCGGACCGGCCTCTATCAGCAGAACTTTCCTGCTCGACGATGCCGACAGCCGATTTGCCAGGACGCAGCCGGCACTCCCTCCACCCACGATGACGACATCCCACGCAGCACTCATCCCTTGACGGCTCCTTTGGTTAGGCCGGCGACGAATTGGCGGCCGAAGAGAACGAAAATGAAGAGGATCGGCAGCATGGCGAGCGTGGCGGAAGCCGTCAGCGGGCCCCATTCCCGGCCGAAGAAACCAATGAAGCTGTAGACAAGTGGCTGGATCGGCTTGAGTCCGGGGCTGTCGACCATCACCGAGCCGGCAACGAACTCGTTCCACGTGCCAACGAATGCCAGAATGCTTGCGGCAGCCAGCGCCGGGCGCGACAGCGGCAGCACGACGCGCCACAACAGGCCGACCTTCGAAATGCCGTCGACGATCGCTGCCTCGTCGAGTTCGCGCGGAATGCTTTCGACGGCGCCTTTCAGGATCCAGATCGTCATCGGCAACTGGTGCGCCGCGTAGATGAGCGGCAGCACGTAGGGCGTGTTCGTCAGGCCGAGACGGACAAAGTAGATATAGGTCGGGATCAGCAGCGCGGCCGCACCGATCGACAGCGGAATGCTGGCAATGATCAGGAGGAACAGCGGCCGCCGCAGCGGAAAATCGTAACGATCGAATGCGTATGCCGCGGGCAGCCCGATCACGAGAACCGCAGCCACCGCGACCACGCAATAAATGAAGCTCGTCAGCATGTTGCCGAGGAAGCCGGTGGCGGCGACGCGCCGGTAGCTTTCGAGCGTCGGCTCGAAATCGAAAAAGACCGGCGGGAAATGGAAAAGGTCCTGCTCGGACTTGAGTGAGGTAAGCACGCCCCAGACAAAAGGCAGACCGTTCAGGACGATCAGAAGAATTACCAGCGCCACAACGAGCGTCTGGGTGGAGACTGTCGCCACCTTGCGATGGGCCGATATGCGCCGCGCCACGTCAGCCGTCCGGCCGGTTTGAGTTTGCACGGTCATCCCCTTTACGCTTTCCAGCCCGTCAGGCGGACATAGGCGAGCACCATGAAGATGTTCGCCGCGAACATGACCAGGGCGAGCGCCGTCGCGGAGCCGAGATCGAAGATTGCGAAGGCGCGCTCATAGACCTCGAGGGCAAGGATGCGGGTTGCATCGTTCGGACCGCCGCCTGTCAGAACCAGCGGC
>JBAQHA010000055.1:0-2199 GCA_049288075.1 Oricola sp. | reverse complement strand
GCTCGATGGAGAGCCCGTCGAGGCGGTCGATGAGGTCGGCGTCCTCCAGTTGTCCGGCCGAAACGTTGACCGACATTTTCGGGATCGTGATGCCGGCCGCCTTCCAGCGCGTCGCCTGCCACAGCGTCTGTTCGAGGATCGTGCGGTCGATAAGCGGCACAACATTGAGTTCGTCGGCGATATGGAGAAACACGTCCGGCGCCAGCGCGCCCTCGGTCGGATGGTTCCATCGCGCCAGCGCCTCGACGCCAACGATTTCAAGCGTCCTGGCATCGAACTGCGGCTGGAAGTAAGGTACGAATTCCTGCCTTTCGAGACCGTTCAGGATATCGTCGGCAATGCGCTTGTTGCGAACGATCTCGGCCTTGAGCTGAGCCGAGAAGAACTCGAAGCGGTTGCGGCCATTGCTCTTGGCCCGGTAGAGCGCGATGTCGGCATCGATGAGCAGGCGCTTGCCGTAGTCGCTTTCGCTTCTGTCCGCAATGGCGACGCCGATGCTGACGCCGAACCGGCATTCGTGGCCGTCATAGGGAACCGGCTGGCGCATCTGCTCGATGATGCGGTCGGCGAGCGCGGAGAGTTCCGACTCGTCGGTCGGCGTGGTGATGGCAATGACGAATTCGTCGCCGCCGACGCGCGCCACGAAATCGCTCTCGCGGGTGCTGGACTTCAGGATCGACGCGGCGTGGACGAGCATCGCGTCACCGGCCGCGTGTCCCATCGTGTCGTTGATCTGCTTGAAGCGGTCGAGGTCGATATGCAGCAAGGCGGTCGCCTTTCGCCCGGCATGGCCGTTCAGAAGCTGCTCGTCGAGAAAACGCCGGTTCGGCAGGCCTGTGAGGCTGTCGTGCAGCGAATTGCGCTCCATCTGCGCCCTTGCATCTTCCAGTTCGCGGTTCCTGGTCTCGGCGCTGTGCTTGGCGGCCATCAGCCGGGTCTTGAGCTCGACGTCTGCCGACACGTCCCAATTGACGCCGACAATATAGCGCTGGCCTCCGACATCGTCGTGCACGGCGCCGATGGCCCGGACCCAGCGCGTCGCTCCGTCGGAGAGTACGACGCGGAATTCGGACGCGTAGGTGCCGCCGGTCGCGATCGCCCGCCTGAATTCCTCCTCGGCCTGCGCGCGGTCGTCCGGGTGAAGCGCCGCCGACCAGTAGTCGTATTTCGTAACGTCGACATCGCACCCGATGCCGTAGAGCTCCTTCATGCGACCGTCCCAGGTCAGCTCCAGCGTATCGAGGTTCAGCTCCCAGATGCCGATCTTCGAGGTATCGAGCGCCAGCTTCAGTCGGCGGGACAATCTCTGCAACTGGTCCTGGCGCCGCCTCAATTCGCTGACATGCAGCCGGCGCTGGTCGTAAAGATGGCCGGCGATCGAAATCGGCAGAACCACAAGCAGGCCTCCGATGAATATGAGAAATCGGATAAGCCAGGTGTTTTCCGGCATCTCCGGCCAGCCGCCCTTCGGAATCGCCGCGAGGCGCCAGCTGCCGCTCGGCAGGGAGATTTGCGATTGCGCGGGATCATCGCCGAATATCCCGGGCGCTCCGAAAAACACCGTGCTGTCGGTCGCGGAAGCATCCTGTCCCGAGATGGCGATGTCGATCGGCAGGTCCGGGTCGAGCAGTCCGCTGTCGGCATAGAGGCGCTCGACATCGACGACCGCGGATACAAGGCCCCAGAAATGCTTCTCGCCGTCGGCGTCATCGACGAAGACGGGGAAGCGGCCGACGAACCCTTTACCGCCCTGCAGGAGGTCGACCGGTCCCGCCAGCACCATTTCCCGGGATCGCGCCGCCCGCAACGCCGCTTCGCGCTGTTGGTCGTTCTGCCGGTAATCAAGCCCGATGGCCTTCTCGTTGCCCTCGATCGGATACATCAGGTTGATGACCAGATCCGGCGCGCCGGCGATGTTGCGCAGTTGGGAGTGGCTGCCGATCAGGCTGGCCGCGATGGTGCTGAAACGTTGCTGGTCGATATCGGGCTGGGTGGCGATGACGGCGACGAGGCCGCGCACGAGCTGGATATTGCCGTTGATGTTGCCTTCGAGCCTGGCGCGAACCAGCCCAAGCTGCTCGCTGACAGTGGCGTGAATTCTCTGGCGATGAACAACGCGGTTCTGATGCTCGGCGAAAATGCCGGCCAGGATCGTGACGGCAAGGGCAATTCCGGCGGCGATCGCGCTCGGTCGCAGCA
>JBAQHA010000054.1:0-3737 GCA_049288075.1 Oricola sp. | reverse complement strand
GGTCGACTGCCTGACCTTCTGGATCACCAACCTGATGGTGGCGGAAGCCGACGTTGTCGCGCGCAGCGCCGGCCTTTGTCGCATTCTCCGCGAAATCAAAACGCCGATCGTGCTCGTCTCGAGCGAGGTCGGGCTCGGCATCGTGCCGGAAAACAGGATGGCGCGGGAGTTCCGCGACCATGCCGGAAAACTGCATCAGGACATCGCCGCGGTAGCCAACACCGTCTATTTCGTCGCGGCCGGACTGCCGCTCAAAATGAAGGGATAAACCATGGCGCAGGCCAAGATACCCGCGACCGTCATCACCGGCTTCCTCGGCGCCGGCAAGACAACGATGATCCGCAACATGCTGGAGAATGCGGACGGGCGAAAAATCGCCTTGATCATCAACGAATTCGGCGATCTCGGTGTTGACGGAGAAGTGCTGAAGGGCTGCGGCATCGATACCTGTTCGGAGGACGATATCGTCGAGCTGAACAATGGCTGCATCTGCTGCACCGTGGCCGACGACTTCATCCCGACCATGACGAAGCTGCTGGAGCGCGAGAACCGCCCCGATCACATCGTTATCGAGACTTCCGGCCTTGCGCTGCCGCAGCCGCTGGTCGCCGCGTTCAACTGGCCGGGCATCAAGACAGCGGTGACGGTCGACGGCGTCGTCACGGTGGTCGACGCGGCGGCCGTCTCGGAAGGGCGCTTCGCCGACGATCACGACCGGCTGGAGGCGCAACGCGCCGCCGACGGGGCGCTCGATCACGACAGCCCGCTGGAGGAACTGTTCGAGGACCAGATCCGCGCCGCCGACCTGATCGTGCTCAACAAGGCCGATCTCATCGACGCGGCGCAACTGGCGAAGGTGACGACCGAGGTGCAGGGCCAGAACCAGCGCGTGCTCAAGATCATCCACGCGACGCAGGGGCGGCTGCCGATCGATGTGCTGCTCGGTCTGAACGCGGCGACCGAGGACCAGATCGCGCTCAGAAAGTCGCATCACGAGATCGAGCACGAAGGCGGCGAGGAGCACGATCATGACGAGTTCGACAGTTTCGTCGCCGAAGCGGGCGCGATTTCCGATCCGGCCGGTTTCATCGCCGGGCTGAAGGAAATCATCGCGAGCCACGACGTGCTGCGGCTAAAGGGCTTCTGCGACGTGCCAGGCAAACCGATGCGCCTCGTGGTGCAGGCCGTCGGGCAGCGTATCGAGACCTATTTCGACCGGCCGTGGCGCGGCGACGAGGACCGGACGACCCGGCTGGTGGTCATCGGGTTGCACGACATCGACAGGGAAGCGATCGGCCAAGCAATCGCGGCGGCCGCCGGCTGATGCATCTCCTCCTCGCCCAGAAAGGCACGATTTCGGACGGCGACGGCGAGGCGATCGACCTCGGACAGACGCCGGGCGATATCTGTTTCCTTTCGGCCGCGGACACCGAACTGGCGAGCCTCGCGTCTGTCCATGATGGCAGGGAGCCGGCGCTGCGGCTGGTGAACCTGCTGCAGTTGAAACACCCGATGTCGGTCGACACATGGGTCGAGCGAACCGGAAAGCACGCGAAGCTGATCGTGGTGCGCATTCTCGGCGGAGCCGGTTACTGGCCCTACGGGCTGGAGGCCATCCATGCGGCGGCAGTGGCGCATGGCGTCAAGCTTGCCGTGCTGCCGGGCGACGACAAGTCCGATCCGGGGCTGGCGCGGTTCTGCACGCTGCCGGCGGATTTCTGCACGGCGTTGTGGCGGTTCCTGATCGAGGGCGGGGCGGGCAATGCGCGCGGGTTTCTCGACGCCTGCGGCGATATCTTGGCCGGGCGGGAGATAGAAGCCGATGCTTCTCCGCTGCTGAAAGCCGGGGTATTCGGCGAGATCGTGACAGGAAACGCCGGGACTGTCGCCATCGTCTTCTACAGGGCGCTGGTGCAGGCCGGGCAGACGGCGCCTATCGAGGCGCTGGCGCGGGCGCTCTCGGCGCGCGGGCTTGCAGTGCTGCCGGTCTATGTGTCGAGCCTCAAGGACCCGGTTTCGGCGGCGACGGTGGAGGCGCTGTTCGACCGGCACAGGCCGGACGTGGTGCTGAACGCCACCGGTTTCGCGGTGTCCGCGCCGGGGGCGGACAGGACGCCGACGGTGCTCGAAAAGGACGGCGCGCCGGTGATCCAGGTGGTGCTGTCAGGGTCGTCGCGCGAGAACTGGGCGGCCTCGTCGCAGGGGCTGAACGCGCGCGACCTGGCGATGAATGTGGCGCTGCCGGAGGTGGACGGGCGGGTGCTGTCGCGGGCGGTCTCGTTCAAGAGCGCCAGCGCATGGGACGCGGCGACGCAATGCAACGTGGTCACGCACGAGCCGGTCGCCGACAGGGTGGATTTCGTCGCCGAACTGGCGTCGCGGTGGGTGCGGCTGAGGCGAAAGAAACCGGCCGAAAAGCGCGTCGCCATCGTGCTCGCCAACTATCCGAACCGGGACGGGCGGCTTGCAAACGGCGTCGGCCTCGACACGCCGGCGGGGACGGTCGAAGTGCTGCGCGCGATGGGCGAAACAGGTTTTGCGGTGGGCGACATTCCGGCCGATGGCGATGCGCTGATCGACCACCTGAAGAGGGGGCCGACCAACGCGGCGGCGGACGCGCGCGAAATCCGCGAGACGATTTCAGCGAGTCAATACACGGGGTTCTTCGATCGGCTTCCGCTTTCGGTTCAGGAGCAGGTGACCGCGCGCTGGGGCGCGCCGGAGACCGATCCATTCTTCCGCAACGGGGTTTTCGCGCTGCCGCTGGCGCGCTTCGGCGAGACGCTGGTCGGCATCCAGCCGGCGCGGGGCTACAACATCGATCCGAAGGAAAGCTACCACTCGCCGGACCTCGTTCCGCCGCATGGCTACATCGCCTTCTATGCCTATCTGCGCGATGTCCATGGGGTCGACGCGGTGGTGCACATGGGGAAGCACGGCAATCTCGAATGGCTGCCCGGCAAGGCGCTGGCGCTGTCGGCGACTTGCTGGCCGGAAGCGGTGTTCGGGCCGCTGCCACATGTCTACCCGTTCATCGTCAACGATCCCGGCGAGGGCACGCAGGCGAAGCGGCGGACGGCCGCCGTCATCATCGACCACCTGACGCCGCCCCTGACGCGGGCCGAGAGCTACGGGCCGCTGAAGGATCTCGAAGCGCTGGTCGACGAATATTACGAGGCGGCGGGCGGCGACCCGCGCCGGCTGAAGGTTCTGAAGACTCGCATCCTCGACCTGGTGCGCGACATCGGCCTCGATCACGACGCGGGGATCGGGAGGGACGACGCCAGTGACGACGCGCTGGCCAAGCTCGACGCCTATCTTTGCGACCTGAAGGAGATGCAGATCCGCGACGGGTTGCACATCTTCGGCAAGGCGCCGGAGGGACGGCTGCTGACCGATCTCGTCGTGGCGCTGGCACGGGTGCCGCGGGGTTTGGGCGAAGGCGCGGATGCGAGCCTGCAGCGGGCGATCGCCGCGGATGTGCTGGGCGCCGTGCCCCCCTCTGTCGCCTGTGGCGACATCTCCCCCGCAAGGGGGGAGAGTGGAGCGATGGCCTTCGATCCTCTCGATTGCGATATGCGCGTGCGCTGGACCGGGCCGAGGCCGGAGATGCTGGAAGAGGTGTCCGACGATCCGTGGCGGACGGCGGGCGACACGGTGGAGCGGATCGAATTGCTGGCGGCGAGGCTGGTCGGTGGCGAAAGCCCGTGCCCGGCGGACTGGAGCCGGACCAAGGC
>JBAQHA010000053.1:0-2380 GCA_049288075.1 Oricola sp. | reverse complement strand
GCAAGGCCGGTGCCGACTGCGGCCCCAGCACCGAGCTGCGGTCCGCCGGACACGATGCCGTTCGCAATGCCGGGTCCGAAGATCCCAAGGCCGAGCAGCGACAGCGCGGCCAGCACCACGGCCATCGCCTCGTCGATGGTCGGGGTGACACCGCCGAAGCCGGCGGTGAACTGCGAGAACAGTGTGGAACCGATGCCGATGATGACGGCGAGCACCAGAACCTTGATGCCGGACGAGATCACGTTGCCCAGCACCCGTTCGGCCATGAACGCGGTCTTGCCGAAGAGGCCGAAGGGAATGAGTACGAATCCTGCCAGCGTCGTCAGCTTGAACTCGATCAGGGTGATGAAGAGCTGGATGGCGAGGATGAAGAAGGCGAGAAGCACCAGCGCCCAGGCAAAAAGAAGGCAGGCGATCTGGATGAAATTCTCGAAGAAGGCGACCCAACCCATCAGGTCGGAGATCGACTCGAGCAGCGGCCGGGCGGCATCGAGGCCGGTCTGGGCGACACGGCCCGGCCGCATCAGGTCGGCCGCGGTGAAGCTGGTACCGGACGCCATCAGGCCGAGGCCGGCAAAGCTCTCGAAGACGATGCGGGCCAGATTGTTCCAGTTGCCGATGATGTAGGCGAAGACGCCGACAAACAGGGTCTTCTTGACGAGACGGGCGATGATGTCGTCGTCGGCGCCCCATGACCAGAACAGCGCGGCCAGCGTCACATCGATGACGATCAGCGTCGTGGCGATGAAGGCCACCTCGCCGCCGAGGAGCCCAAAGCCGGAATCGATATAGCTGGTGAAGACTCCGAGGAAACTGTCGATGACGCCTGTCCCGCCCATGGATCGCTAGTCCTCGCTGCTCTGGGGGGTGACGGGGGTCGGCGTGCGACCGAGGAAGCGATCGCGGGTTTCCGCCCAGGTGCGTAGACATTCGGGATCGCGCGCCGCGGCCTCTCCCATCTGCTGGCAGCGGCGCTGGGCTGCGCGCAGCGGGTCGGCGGAAGCAGCCAGCGCCGGCGCGGAGGCCGGTCGCATCGGCTCATCCTTGCGCGTCATCTGGATCACCGTCGCCGTGATGGCGAAGGCGACGAAGATGATCGCGCCTATCCGCGCCATGTTCTTGCCTTCCATCGGTTTCCCCTTTCCGGCCGTCTGGCTCGTCAGTTGCCGTTGTTGAACATCTGCGCGTTGCCGGGCTGGTAGCCGGTGCCCGGCGTGAGGAAGCGCTCGCGTTGGATTCGGCCTTGTTCGGCCGCGGCTGCGCGCTCGGCATCGGTCAGCGCCTGTGCCCGGCCGTTTGCGGCAATGACGGCGGTGAGGTCGGCGAGCTGCTGCGCCTGAAGCGCGAGGAGCTGGTTGCCGGCCTGTGTCGCCTGCAAGGCGCCGGTCGCGCCCTGGCTCTGACCGACCAGCGCCGACATCTGCGCGCGATTGGTCTCGATATTGCCGACCACGCCGGCCTGGACACGCATGGCGTCCTGGAGCCCGCCGACTGTGTTCTCCCAGCGCGATCGCGCGTCGGCGATGAGCCGCTGTTCCGACGTATTCAGATCGATGTTGCGGTAATTCTGCTGGAACGCCTGGTCGATCTGCTGGACGTCGAAGGCGATGTTCTGGGCCTGCTGGAGCAGTGCCTGCGTCCGGCCCACGGCCTGCTGGAGCTGCTGCAAGGACGAATGAGGCAGACTCGCGAGGTTGCGGGCCTGGTTGATGAGCATCTGCGCTTGGTTCTGCAGCGAGGTGATCTGGTTGTTGATCTGCTCGAGCGCCCGCGCCGCCTGGAGCACGTTCTGCGCATAGTTGGTGGGGTCATAGACAATCCACTGCGCCTGCGCCGGGGGCGCCAGCACCATCGGAAGCGCCGCGATCGGCGCGGCGATCAGCGTGGCGGCAAAGCGGGCCGCGCGTGTATTGGGTTTACTAATCTTCATGGCCGGGACTCCTTTTCGGCTTGGGGGAGAAGACTGCTGAGGTCGGGAATGAGGTCGGCGGCCCAATCGACGCCGCGATGGCGGAGCCAGGCGTCGAGGAAGTCGCCGCGACCATGTTCGGTGAGGATGCTGGCGATGGCGGTTTGATCGGTCTTGGCGGAGGTGGCGCAGAGCGCGAGCGCCACCTCGCTGAGGCCCAGCTCGAACAGCCGGTTGCCGCGCCGCGACTGGCAGTAATAGTCGCGCTTGGGCGTCGCCCGCGCGAGGATCTCGATCTGCCGGTCATTGAGGCCGAAGCGCCGGTAGATCGCGGTGATCTGAGGCTCGATCGCCCGCTCATTGGGCAGGAGCAATCGTGTTTGGCAGCTCTCGATGATCGCGGGCGCAATCGGGGAGCCGTCGATGTCGCTGAGGCTCTGCGTGGCGAAGACCACCGAAGCGTTCTTCTTT
>JBAQHA010000052.1:0-2885 GCA_049288075.1 Oricola sp. | reverse complement strand
TGTCAGTGTCGCGGGCATTTTCGATTTCCTCGTCGAAACGGAAGGCGGGGCGTCGAAACGCCCCGCCACGCCTGTATGAAGTCGGCGTCAGCTGTAGCGGTACGGCTTGCCGGCCTTGACCATGGTCTCGTTGTAGGCCTTGAAGATCGAGACGACCTTGGCCTTGAGTTCGCTTTCGGCCGCGATCTCGTCCCAGAACTTGTGCGCCTAGTCCTCGACCGTCTGCCATTCTTCGTCCGGAATGGTGGTCGACTTCAGCTTGTCCTCGTTGACGCGCAGCGACGCCTCGCCATTCCAGTACCAGTGCTGGCGATGGTAGTGCGAGGAGTTGAAGCAAACCTGCATCAGGGTCTTGAGATGATCCGGCAACTCGTTCCAGCGATCCATGTTGGCGAAGAAGTGGCCGATCCAGGCGCCCGAGATGTTGTTGGTCAGGAAGTACTCGGTGACGTTCGCCCAGCCCGCGGTGTAATCCTCGGTGATGCCCGACCATGCGATGCCGTCAAGCTCGCCGGTCTGCAGCGCCACTTCCGCGTCTTCCCACGGCAGGGTGACCGGAATGACGCCGAAGCGCGACAGGAAGCGGCCGGCGGTCGGGAAGGTGAAGACGCGCAGGCCTTCGAGGTCCTTCAGCGAGGTGATCGGCTTGTGGGTGGCGAAGTTGCACGGATCCCACGAACCGGCGGAGATGTGTTTGACGCCGACCTTTGCGTATTCTTCCTTCCAGATCTCGTCGAGACCCCAGTGGTTGAACAGCGCCGGCACGTCGAGCGAGTAGCGCAGGCCGAGCGGGAAATAGCCGCCGAACACGGTCACTTCGGTCGGCGAGGCCATCGAATCGTCGTCCGACTGCACGGCGTCGATGGTGCCCTTCTGCATCGCGCGGAACAGTTCGCCCGTCGGGACGAGCTGGTCGGCGTAGAAGAGTTCGATCTCCATCTGGCCGTTGGCGATCTGGTTGAACTGCTCGATGCAGGGCTTGATCACCTCTTCGCCCAGCGCCGGGCCGGCATAGGTCTGCAACCGCCACTTGATCGGCGCCGACTGCGCATGCACCGCCGGAGCGGCAAGCGTCGCGGCGCCCGCGATCGCGCCGGTCTTGAGGAATTTCCGTCTTGTCGTGGTCATGGTCTTACCTCCGAGTTGTGGCCTTCAGGCCGTTGCTGCGAATACGGAGGCAGTTCGAGCCGCCCCTCTTTGATGATTTATCGGGCATAGACATGATGCGGCAGCCAGAGCGCGATTTGAGGAAATGCGGTTACCAGCGCCAGAGCGACGATCATCACGCCGACAAAGGGGATGATCGAGCGGTAGATGTCATGGATGGTGATTTCCTTCGGCGCCATGGCCCGCATCAGGAACAGGTTGTAGCCGAAGGGCGGGGTCATGTAGGCGATCTGGCAGGTGATCGTGTAGAGCACGCCGTACCAGATCAGGTCGAACCCGAGCGCCCTGACCAGCGGCACGTAGAGCGGCGCGACGATCACCAGCATGGCCGTGTCGTCGAGAAAGGTGCCCATGAGCAGGTATGACAGCTGCATCAGCAGCAGGATTTCCCAGGCGCTGAGGCCGAGCCTGTCGACGAAGAACCCTTCGATCGACTTGACGGCGCCGAGGCCGTCGAAGACCGCCCCGAACGCCAGCGCCGCCAGGATGATCCACATGAACATGCAGGAAATCGCCAGGGTCTCGCGCGTCGCCGTCTCGAACACCGCGCGCGTGAAACGGCCCTTGATCGCAGCGGCGACGACCGAGGCAAGCGCGCCGACGACGGAACTTTCGACCAGGCTCGTATAACCCGTCACGAATGGCACCATCATGGTGACGAAGATGCCCAGCGGCAGGACGCCTGCCCGCAGCAGCCGGATCTTTTCGGCCCGCGGGATCGCGTCGAGTTCCTCCGCTGAAAGCACCGGACCGAGTTGCGGCGAGATGCGGCAGCGGATCCAGATATAGGCGATGAACAGGGCCGCCATCAGCAGGCCGGGAAAGACGCCGGCGAGCCACAATTGGCTGACCGGCTGGCGCGCGATCATCGCATAGAGCACGAGCACCACCGAGGGCGGGACCAGAATGCCCAGCGACGATCCGGCCTGGATGACGCCGGTCACCATCAGTTTGTCGTAGTTGCGCTTCAGCAGTTCCGGCAGCGCGATTGTGGCGCCGATGGCCATGCCGGCGACCGACAATCCGTTCATTGCCGAGATGATGACCATCAGCGCGATCGTGCCGATGGCGAGCCCGCCGGGAATCCTCCCCATCCAGACGTGAAACATCCGGTAGAGGTCGTCGGCCAGGCGGCTCTCGGACAGCACGTAGCCCATGAAGATGAACATCGGCAGCGTCAGCAGCGGATACCATTTCATCAGCTTCATCGCCCCGGAGAAGGCGATGTTGGAGCCGCCCGTGCCCCACAGAGCCAGCGCCGCCACGACCGCGACGAAGCCGATCGCCGCGAAGACGCGCTGCCCCGTGATCATCATCAGCATCATCGAGGCGAACATCGTCATGGCGATCATTTCGTAGGACATCAAATCTCCTCCCCGCGAATTCTGGCGATGTCCTTGAAGAATTCCGCGATCGCCTGCAGCAGCATCAGGATGATGCCGATGCACATCACGACCTTGATCGGCGCCATGTAGGGCCGCCAGGCCGAATAGCTGCGCTCGCCATATTGGAATGCGTAAGTCGTGCTGGAGATGCCGCCATGGAGGAGAACGCCGAGGAAGAACATCAGGCAGAAGACGCTGAAGGCATCGACCCAGGCCTTCTGCCGGTCGGTCCAGCCGCCATAGAGCAGGTCCATCCGCACGTTGGAGCCGAGCTGGATCGAATAGGGGCCGCCGAGCAGGTAATAGGCCGTCAGCGTGAACTGGGCCATTTCC
>JBAQHA010000051.1:0-2244 GCA_049288075.1 Oricola sp. | reverse complement strand
CATCAGTGACGTGTTCTTGGGCCTGCGCGGTCATCCGCATTTTATCGTGGCGGCCAAAAAGCGCTGGAACGGCGCCGATTGGATTGTCAGGGCCACCATTGATTTCGTGGCCTTCAATCGGCTGGTGGAAAACCTGAGTGTGGGGGAAACCGGGACCGCATTCATCCTGAATCGCGAGGGTAAATTTCAAACCAGTCCGCCCAAGGGCGAACTTCAATTGACCAAGGAGCAATACCTGAACCTGTTCAAAAAAGGAGAACAGGCCTTTTTCGGCCGAAACGAATCCGATAAACCGACACTCCCGCTGGATACCAATTCAATGTATCTCGAGGGGCCCGCTGGAATAAGTCCCGACGCGCTGCCCACTTATGGATACAATCAGCAGACATAGACCTTCAGCGTCGAAAAAAAAGATCAACATGGCAACCGATTCATCATTGTCGCCGCTTTTCTCAAAAACAACGAATGGCTGTTGATCTTTCAGCAGAAATACGAGGATGCTTTTTCAAAACTCAAACATACCCAAAAAATGGCGGGCTTGATCTCATTTTTCGGGGCGCTGGCCATCATCGCCGTGGCCTTTCTCGTTTCGGGGCGCATGGCCAACCGCATCGCCAAACTCGATTACGAAAAAGATATGATGAATCAGCAGGTCATCGAAACCGGAAAGCTGGCATCGGTGGGTGAGCTCGCCGCCGGCATCGCCCATGAAATCAATAATCCGGTGGCCATCATGGTCGAAGAGGCCGGATGGCTCCAGGATCTGATGGCTGAGGGGGTCGACAATCAGGACAATCTCGCCGAATTCAAACGGGCCTTGCAACAGATTCAAACCCAAGGCCGCCGTTGCAAGGACATTACCCACAAGCTGCTGAGTTTCGCCCGCAAAACCGACTCGCGGATCCAAACCCTGCAGCTCAATGAGCTGATCTCGGAAGTGGTGGACCTGTTGTCCCAGAAATCCCGCTACGCCAATGTGGACGTGCAGGCCCAATTGCAAGCGGAGCTGCCCCCCATCGAGGCATCGGCCACTGAAATGCAGCAGGTCTTGATGAACATGCTCAACAACGCGATAGACGCCATGGACAAAAAAGGCGGCACGATCCTGATCACCAGCCATGCCGATGACGATCAGATCAGAATGTCCATCGCGGATACCGGACCGGGTATTCCGGCAAGCAACCTCGGTCGTATTTTCGACCCGTTTTTTACCACCAAACCCGTCGGCAAGGGCACCGGGCTGGGTCTTTCGATCTGTTACGGGATCATCCATAAAATGGGCGGCCGGATTGACGTGGAGAGCCAGATGGGTAAAGGGACGACCTTTAACATCTTACTGCCGTTGAGCGGACAGACAACCCAAAGCTAAGGAGGGCACAAGATGGCCATTGCACAAATATTGCTGGTAGATGATGAGGTCCCTTTTGTGGAGACCATGATCAAGCGGCTTACGAAAAGGGAAATGGACGTCATTCCGGCCTATGATGGACCCGAGGCGCTGAAAAAGCTCAAAGAGCAAGCCCGCATCGAGGTGGTGATTCTGGATGTCAAAATGCCGGGCATGGATGGGATTGAGACCCTGACGGAAATCAAGAAAGCCCATCCGCTGGTGGAGGTCATCATGCTGACGGGGCATGCAACGGTCGAATCGGCCATTGAAGGGATGAAGAAAGGGGCTTTCGACTACCTGATGAAGCCCTGCGACATCGAGGTGTTGGTGGCCAAGGTGACCACCGCCGCCGCCAAGAAGCGGCACCACGAAGAAAAAATCATCGAAGCCCAGATACGCGAGATCACCACCCGCCGTACCTAAGGGGGCACTCGAAAACAGCGTCACATTTTGTGAGCCGCCGCGCCCCGTCCAACTGGGCTGCGAAAACGCGGGATATCCGGATATGCCGGTGTGTGCGTGCTTTTCCGGCCGGGTGTGGATCCATCCTGAATCGCGATTTGATTTTTGAGGGAAACCGGATTTGCGGGCGATCCACCGTCAGGCGGCGGGGAGCCGGGAGGCAATTTCACCGGCAGATGCCCGGGTGGGCAGGCGGTGGGACTGACGGCAGACGGGATTATTGACCTTCCAATTGCTGTTTATAGCGAAAAGCCAGGTTGATTTTTTTTACCAGATCATCCAGCTCACACGGTTTCATGAGGTAATCAAAGGCCCCGAATTTGAGGCCTTGTTCGCACGCAGTGGCCGACCCATGCCCGGTCAGCATGATGACCTGGATTCTGGGGCCGATA
>JBAQHA010000050.1:0-10828 GCA_049288075.1 Oricola sp. | reverse complement strand
AGGGCGGTGTCAGACCGTGCCAGAGTTCCTCGATTTGCGTGACGTCCTTGCCGCCGAAATCGGCGAGCGCCTGCTTCATCAGCCGCGAGGATACGCCGATGCGCATCCCGCCGGTGATAAGCTTCAGGAGCGCGTAGCGGCCGGACGGATCGAGCTCGTCAAGCCAACGGGCGACCAGCTTCGGCCCGTCGGAGCGCGAGGCCTTCTGCAGCGTCTCGACGATTTCCGAAATGCGAGGCGCGGCCGAAAGGCCCCCCTCTGTCCGCTGCGCGGACATCACCCCCGCAAGGGGGGAGAATGGCGCACGCCTTTCGACTTCGGTGGCCGAGGCAAGGTCTCCACTCTCCCCCCTTGCGGGGGAGATGTCGCCGGAGGCGACAGAGGGGGGCAAGGGCTCCGGCCAGATCAGGCTCACGGTTTCGGCGAGATCGCCGACGAAATCATAGGACCAGGCGAACAGAACCTCGTCCACCCGCTCGGCGACGAGCGCGCGGATCATCGCCGGCTTGACCGACATGACGTCGAGGTCGCGCGTGATCGCGGCGATGGCGTAGCCGCGATCAGGATCCGGCGTCGCGGCGCAATAATCGGCCAGAAGCTTCAGCTTGGCGTTGCGCGACGGGGTGAGGACCAGGCGGTCGAGGAGTTCGGCGAAGGCCTTCAAAGCTGCGGAACGAGCTCCGTGATCTCGAAGAAGGTCGGGTCCGGCGGCGACATGCCGCGCTCGTCGATGGAGACGAGGAACAAGCGTTCGCCGGACCGCAGGACGAGGCCGACCTTGTTGCCGTAATTGTCGTTCGCGCGATTGGCGGGGTTGTCAGGATCGTATCGCGTCTCGTCATGGTTCGGCAGAAAGGTGCGGCCGGCGAAGGCAGTCAGCCCGTTCTCCCAGGGGACCGTGACGGCATGGAAGCGGTCGCCGGTCGTCTTGTCGATGACGAGGCCGCCCTTGTCTCCCGCCGCGACCGTGCATCGATGGGCGCCGACACGGCTCGCGCCTTCGTCGAGAAAACCGTACCAGTAGACCGTGCAGCGATAGGGACCGGGCGCGGTGGAGCCAAGGTCGTCGGATTTCACCTTGCCGTCGAGCATCGCCTGGACTGTATCGGCCTGGCCGTTGGCGGCTAGCCCCTTGGCGGTCATGTCCGCGAGCGTGGCGAGAACCCTCGCCCGCAGATCGGCAAGCTGCGCCAGGTCCTGCGCCGCGAAGGGCTGCGAGGGATCGGTTACCGCCTGGAGCGGGCCGCCGACCTCCGCAGCGCCGCGCGCCTTGTCGTAGACGCAGACGTGCTCCTCGCCAGTTCCGGAATCCGTCAGGACCGCGACGCCATAGGTCTCGGTGCCGAAGGGATCGATGCGCATGGCGCCGACCTTCATGCGGTCCGCCGCCGCTGCCGTGCAGGCATCCTGGACGGTGGTGCGAAACGCCGACCAGGCGCCGTCGCTCGATCCGACGGCGGGCGATCCGGACATCGAGAGAAGCGACAGGGCAAGAAGCACGATGGCGCGCGTGAAACGGTTTCCCGGGTTCATTCCGACTCGTCCTCGTATCCGACAATGTTGAGCGGTCTGGCGCGGATCTGGTTCAGTTCGCACCAGCGCACCAGCGCCTCCTCGCGCCCATGCGTGACCCAGACCTCTTGCGGGCCGATCTCGCGGATGGTGCCGGTCAGCTCGTCCCAGTCGCAATGGTCCGACAGGATGAGCGGCAGTTCGACGCCCATCTGGCGGGCGCGCTGGCGCACCCGCATCCAGCCCGACGCATAACAGGATACGGGATCGGGAAAGCGCCGCGCCCAGCGGTCGGCGAAGGCCGAGGGCGGGCCGATCACGATCGCGCCGGCGAACTGGTCCTTCGCGGCGCTGTCGACGGTCGCGGGCGCGAGCGGTCCGAGATCGATCCCCCGGCTGACATGGTAGTCGCACAGCGCCTGCATGGCGCCGTGGATGTAGATGGTCTCGCCATGGCCGGCCTCCCGCAACAGCGCGATGATGCGCTGCGCCTTGCCGAGCGCATAGGCGCCGACGAGATGGGCGCTGGCCGGGAACTGGCGCACGCTTTTGAGAAGCTTGCCGATCTCCTCGCGATCGTCGGGATGGCGGAAGACCGGCAGGCCGAAGGTCGCCTCGGTGATGAAGACATCACAGGCGACCGGCTCGAAAGTGGCGCAGGTCGGATCGCGGCGACGCTTGTAGTCGCCCGAGGCGACGATGCGGACGCCGTCCTTTTCGACCGCGATCTGCGCCGCGCCGAGAACGTGGCCGGCCGGATGCCAGCTCACCATCACGCCGTTGACCGTGACGCTCTCGCCGTAGGCCGCCGCCTGCGTCGCGCCGGCGAAGCCGTCGCCCATGCGGATCGCCATGATGTCCAGCGTCTCGCGCGTCGCCATGACATGGGCGTGGCCGGGGCGAGCGTGATCGGAATGACCGTGGTTGATCAGCGCGCGATCGACGGCGCGCACCGGGTCGATATGGAAATCGCCGGGCGGGCAAAAAAGGCCCTTGGGTGTCGGGCGGAGCAGGTCCTCGAAGCGCATGGCGTCACAATAGACCGCTTTGCGGCACGGAGAAGGCCCGCAGATTCCGATTGAATTTTCTCGCGCGGCGCAACATATCCCGCCATCGCGTTCCATCGGACATTCCATGACATTCACCAACCAGACTTCGGGCGACCTGACGGCGGATCGCCGCGCCGGCTACGCCCGCCAATATGCCGAGGCCGGCGAGCACGAGGCCGCCGCCGACCTGATCGCGCAGGCGCTGGAGCTCGTGCCGGATCACCTGCCCTTCCTAAGCCTTCAGGGCGAGTGGCTGGAAAAGGCCGGCCGTGCGGCGGAAGCCGCCGACATCTGGCGGAAGATGCTGCGGCTCGACAGCGAAGACCGTTTCGGCGCGCAGCTGAAACTCGCCAATCTCGGCATCACCGAAACGCCGGACGCGCCGCCCGCCGCCTATGTGGAAAGCCTGTTCGACGATTTCGCGCCGCGGTTCGAAAAGTCGCTGGTGGAGCGGCTCGACTATCAAGCGCCGCAGGAGCTCGCCACGGCCATCTTCGCGGCGCTCGGCGACGACAAGGCGATCCGGCACGCGGTCGATCTCGGTTGTGGCACCGGGCTGATGGGCGAACACCTGCGCAAGGCGGCAAGCTATCTGGAAGGCATCGACCTTTCCGCCGGCATGCTGAAGATCGCGGCCGCCAAGCGTATCTACGACCGGCTGGAGAAGGGCGACATCGCGGCGATCTTTCCGGACAGCGAAGCGAGCCGCGCCGACCTCGCGGTTGCCGCAGACGTCTATGCCTATCTCGGCGATCTCGGCTCGGCCTTCGCGCTGGCGGCAAGGCTGCTGGAGCCGGCCGGACTGTTCGCCTTCACCGTCGAGGCGCATGACGGGGCGGAGGACTACGCGATCCAGCCGTCGCTGCGCTACGCGCATTCGGAGGGCTATCTTCGCCGGGCGCTGGCGGAGGCCGGTTTCGAGATCGCCAGACTGGACCGGGTCTTCCTGCGCATGGACGGCGCGACGCGCATCGAGGGGTATCTTGTCATCGCGCGGAAAGCCGGCGCGATGCCGGCGACCGCCCCAACAGTGGACGGGACCGACCGTGCGGACCTGCAATCGGAAGCCGGGCGCATCCTGCATTGAGCTGCGACCCGCCTGCCGGCCGCGGCATGGTAAACAGGTGGTGAACAAAGTCGTTAAAATTGTCGGCATCGCCGTGAAGAAAACGTGAACATTGTGCTTGGCGGAGTGGCGCCGCGCCATTAGTCTCGGCGCGTGAGCATCGCGACAATCCCCGAAGCGCCGTCGTCCGGCGGTATCGACCTGCCGAAGCCCTTTCTCGAATGGTTCCGTTCGAAGGGCTGGCGGCCGCGCGCGCATCAGCTCGACCTGCTCGCGAAGTCCGAAGCCGGGAAATCCGTGCTGCTGATCGCGCCGACGGGCGCGGGCAAGACGCTCGCCGGATTCCTGCCGTCGCTGGTCGATCTCGCCCGGCGCGGCAAGGCGAAACCCGGTACGCGCAAGCCGGGCGTCCATACGCTCTACATCTCGCCGCTCAAGGCGCTCGCGGTCGACATCCACCGCAACCTGTCGACGCCGGTCGAGGAGATGGGCCTGCCGGTCGAGATCGAGACGCGGACCGGGGACACGCCGCAATCGAAGCGGCAGCGCCAGAAGCTCAATCCGCCGGACATCCTGCTGACGACGCCGGAGCAACTCGCCCTTCTCCTGTCGCACAAGGACGCGGAGCGCTTCTTCTGCGATCTGCGCCATGTCGTCCTCGACGAGTTGCATTCGCTGGTGACCTCGAAGCGCGGCCACATGCTGGCGCTCGGGCTGGCGCGGCTGCACCGGCTCTGCCCGGGCCTGAAGGCCATCGGCCTGTCGGCTACGGTTTCGGAGCCGGACCTGTTGAGGCAATGGCTTGTGCCGCAGCGGACGGGAAGCGAGATGGCCGACCTCATCACGGTCGCGGGCGGGGCGAAGCCGGACATCACGATCCTGAAATCGAAGGAACGGGTGCCGTGGTCGGGCCATTCGGCTCGCTACGCGATGCCGGAGGTCTACGAGGCGATCCGCGCCCACAAGACGACGCTGCTGTTCGTCAACACGCGGAGCCAGGCGGAGATGTTGTTCCAGGAATTGTGGCGCATCAACGAGGACAGCCTGCCGATCGCGCTGCATCACGGTTCGCTCGACGTCAGCCAGCGGCGCAAGGTCGAGCAGGCGATGCAGACAAACGCGCTGCGCGCCATCGTCGCGACCTCGACGCTCGATCTCGGCATCGACTGGGGCGACGTCGACCTCGTCGTCCATATCGGCTCGCCGAAGGGCGCGAGCCGGCTGGCCCAGCGGATCGGGCGCGCCAACCACCGCATGGACGAGGCGTCGAAGGCAATCCTGGTGCCGGCCAACCGCTTCGAGGTGATGGAGTGCCAGGCGGCGCTCGACGCCAATTATCTCGGCGCACAGGACACGCCGCCGCTGGTCGACGGCGCTCTCGACGTGTTGTGCCAGCACATCCTCTGCGTCGCCTGCGCCGAGCCGTTCCTGGCCGACGCACTCCACGCCGAGATCACGACGGCGGCGCCCTATGCCAATCTGACGCGCGAGACATTCGACCGGGCGGTGCAGTTCGTCGCCCATGGCGGCTACGCGCTGCAGTCCTACGAGCGTTACGCGCGCATCCGCGAGACGAAGGACGGGACATGGCGCGTCTCGCATCCGTCCGTGGCGCAGCAATACCGGCTCAATGCCGGCACGATCATCGAGGCGCCGATGCTCAATATCCGCATGACGCGGCATCGCGGCAAGGGCGCGGCGGTGCGCGGCGGGCCGGCGCTCGGCAAGATCGAGGAAGGCTTCGTGGAGGCGCTGACGCCGGGCGACACGTTCCTGTTCGCCGGCAAGGTGCTGTGCTTCGAGGGCATTCACGAGAACGACTGCCTTGTCACAAAGGCAAGCGACCTCAACGCCAAGGTGCCGGCCTATGCCGGCGGCAAGTTCCCGACGACGACCTATCTGTCGGAACAGGTGCGCAAGATGCTGGCCGACCCGACAAGCTGGAACCGGCTGCCGCGCCAGGTCTCCGACTGGCTGGCGATCCAGAAGGCGAAATCGGTCGTGCCGGGGCCGGAGCAATTGCTGGTCGAGACGTTTCCGCGCGGGGACCGCTTCTACATGGTCGCCTATCCGTTCGAGGGGCGGCTGGCGCACCAGACGCTGTGCATGCTGCTGACGCGGCGGCTGGAGCGCGCCAGGGCGCGGCCGCTCGGCTTCGTCGCCTCGGACTACGCAGTCGCGATCTGGGGCCTGCGCGACATGGGGCGGATGCTGAAGACCGGCGAACTGTCGCTGTCCGGCCTGTTCGACGAGGACATGCTGGGCGACGACCTGGAGACCTGGCTGGACGAGTCCTACCTCCTGAAACGCACCTTCCGCGCCTGCGCCACGATCGCCGGGCTGATCGAGAAGCGCCATCCGGGAAGAGAGAAATCCGGGCGGCAGATGACGGTGTCGGCGGACCTCATTTATGACGTATTGCGCAGCCATGAACCGAACCACATCCTGCTGCAGGCGACTCGCGCCGATGCGCGCACGGGATTGCTCGATATCGGCCGTCTCGGAGACATGCTCGCGCGCATCAGGGGGAAGATCCTGCACAAGGACCTGGACATGATTTCACCGCTGGCCGTTCCGGTGATGCTCGAGATCGGCAAGGATGCCGTGCATGGCGACGCGAGCGAGGCGCTGATGGCGGAAGCGGCGGAAGACATCATCCGCGACGCGATCGGAGCGGACATCTGACATGCGCGCGGCCCTGAAGACGGCGGAACAGGCGAGAACGGGCGAGGCGATGGCGATTTCCTTCGCCGGTTTCGAACTGCTGCTCGATCCCGCCGGGACCGTTTTCCTCGCCGAAGACCGCATCCTCGTCGTATCCGACCTGCATCTGGAGAAGGCTTCCTCCTTCGCGCGCGGCCGCATCTACCTGCCGCCCTATGATACGGCGGCGACGCTGGCGCGACTGGCGGGGATGGTCGCCAAATACGACCCGGCGACGATCATCAGCCTCGGCGACAGTTTTCACGACGACGAAGCGGCCGGCCGCCTGTCCGGGGAAGCGCTCGATACCATCGGCGCGATCGCGCGGGGCCGCGACATGATCTGGGTGACCGGCAATCACGACCCCTCCCCGCCCGACGGCGTGCCGGGGCAATCGGTGGAAATGCTGGCGCTCGGGCGCGTGACGTTTCGCCATGTGCCCGATCCGGCCGAATTCGGCCACGAGATCTGCGGCCATCTGCATCCTTGCGCGAAGATCGTCGTGCGCGGCCAATCGGTGCGGCGGGCCTGCTTCGCCGGCGACGAGGTACGCCTGGTCATGCCGAGTTTCGGCGCGTTCACCGGCGGGCTGAATGTCTGCGACGCCGCCTTTGCCGGACTGTTCGAATTGTCGCGCTTTCGCGCCTACATGCTCGGCAACGACCGCATCTACCCGATCGGCGCCAGGAACCTCTACGCGGACTAGACTCGTTTGCCGTTTGACGGAAACCGTGACCGCGTCCAGGTCCCTGTCTTGTCGCGTTTCCGGACGACGAGCCGGTTTCCGTTTCGTCTGGAAACGCTTTAATAGGTCGCGGTGAAAGCGGCGATCATCGTCACCATCACCAGCACGGTAAGAAGCACGCGCAGGCGGCCGAACCATTCCGGTATGCCCTTGTTGCCGGCCGACCGGCTGTCCCACCAGCCGGTGGCGGCGAACGCGGCGGCCAGCACGGCGAAGGACCACGGCTCTGCGAGAAAGAAGGCGAACCAGCCGATCAGCGACGGCCCGGCGGCCAGCACCAGCGCCTCCGTCTCCTCCTGGCCGCCTTCCTGCCGGGTGATGGCGATGCCCCAGCGAATGCCGCCGATGAAGGACAATACGATCGCGGAATAGACCTTGAGGGCCGCGATGAGGACGCTGCCGAAACCGGCGGCCGCAGCGTCGCGGAACGACAGCAGGCCGGGATCGGCGAGCAGCAAGGATGTGAAGAAGGCGAAGGGCAGGAAGCCGAGGAGCGCGAGGAATGTGGCGGTCTGTTCCACGGAGAAGCGCGAAATCTTCTGCCTGACCGCCATGTGATCAATCCTTCTTGAACATCACCCGTCCGAGCCAGCCAACGATAAAGGCCATCAGCACCGACGCCAAGCCATAGAGAAAAGCCTGATTCTGCGCGAAACGATAGAGCTGATACTCGAGACCGGCCTTGCGGATGTCGAGCGGGGCCTGAGTCTGGGCCACCAGAACGCCCTGGCGGAACAGATAGGCGCGAGCGGTGTGACGCCCGAGCGGCACGTTGGCCGGCAAGCGCAACTGCGCGCGGAAAAGCGATTGCGAGATGAAGCGGACGCCGCCGGGAAACTCCTGATAGAGTTCACCGCGCTCCTTCAGCCGGCGCAGCGCATCGGTGAAACCCGCGACATCGGCTTGGTCGCCATGCTCCACCTCGTCGACGCGCAGGCGGATCTGCTCGACGCCGAGCGAAAGACGGGCGAGCGTCTCCGAATCGGTGACGTCCTGCGGCTGGCGAGTCGAGGCGATCAGGAAGGAATCCGGCACGGAGCGAAAGGCCTGCGAATCGACGTTCATCCAGATGCCGAAGACGCGCCCCTTGCGCCGCGCGACGAGGTCGCCGGACGGTCCTTCCAGGACGACGAACACGTCGTAGCGACCCTGGCGCTGCACCAGCGGATCGACGTTGTCGACGGCGCCGAAGATCGTCAGGTCGATGCCGGAGAAATCCGAGGTGATGGCGATGGTTTCCGTCGACAGGCCGATCTCGATGCGTTCGGGAAGCGCCTCCACCGACGTGGCAGGCTTGGCCTCCGTCGTGACGGGAGCGTTGGGCGCAACGGTCGTCTGGGCGCGCGCACCCGCCGGAAACGCCAGACACGCGGCCATCGCGAAGGCGCAGACGATCCTCATGATACGATGCCTCGCGCGACCGTGTAGAGTTCGTCCGGCACGATGAACAGCGAATAGCCGAGACGGAGCGCGACGAGCAGGACGAGAGCCGCGAGAAGCGCTCGCAGCTGTTCGCCCCGCAGGCGCTGACCGACGCGGGCGCCGTATTGCGCGCCGATGACGCCGCCGATCATGAGCAGCAGCGCAAGAACCGCATCGACGGTGTGGTTGGATGTCGCCTGGATGACGGTCGTGTAGGCGGAGACGAAGATGATCTGGAACAGCGAGGTACCGATGACGACATTGGTCGGCACCTTGAGGAGGTAGATCATGGCCGGGACCATGATGAAGCCGCCGCCGACGCCCATGATTGCGGACAACACGCCGATCATGATGCCGAGCATCATCACCGGAATGACGCTGACATAGAGCTTGGAGGCCTTGAAACGCATCTTGAAGGGCAGCTTGTGCACCCAGTTGTGGGCGCCGGGCCTGCGCAGGCTGACAACCGCGCCGGAGCGCGCCCGGCTGAGCGCGCGCACGCTTTCGACCATAATCAGCCCGCCGACGATGCCGAGAAAGCCGACATAGAGCATCGAGACAATAAGGTCGATCTGACCGAGCCTGCGAAGGATGGTGAAGATCCAGACGCCGATGCTCGACCCGACGATACCGCCGAGGAGCAGCACGACGCCGAGCTTGATGTCGACCGTGCCGCGCTTGAAATGCGACAGAACGCCCGACACCGAGGAAGCGACAACCTGATTGGCGCCGGTGGCGACGGCAACCGCCGGAGGAATGTTGTAGAAGATCAGCAGCGGCGTGATGAGAAATCCGCCGCCGACACCGAACATGCCGGAGAGGAAACCGACAGCGGCGCCCATGCCGAGCAGCACGAAAATGTTCACCGACATTTCCGCAATCGGCAGATAAAGCGCCACCCGTTCCTCCTCTTATTCTGAAATCTGCATATGTGGTTCATGCTCCCGTGAAGCGGCGGAGTCAAATGCCTCGCAACGGAATTCAGACGCGACGAAACGAAGCGGGCGACGCTTTCGCGCCGCCCGCCAAACGAAACGTAACACCGATCCTCCGATCACGATTGCTCGTTGATTTCCAGCAGCTTGTCGACGAGCGCCTTGTCGACCTCGCCGGTCGGCAGCAGTCCGTTGTCCTTCTGGAACTGCGAAATCGCGCTGCGCGTCTTGGCCCCCATGACGCCATCGGCGGTGCCCGCGTCATAGCCGGACTTGTTGAGGATCGCCTGGATATTGCGGATCGCCTTCTTCATGTCGACGGCGGGCGCCTGCGGCGCGGATGCGGTCGCTTCGCCGGAGGTCTTCCAGGCGTCGGGCAGTTCGATGGAGTTGACGGCGACATCGACCGGGCGGGCCTTCCACAATTCGACGGCGCCGCGCGCCTGTTCGAGCTGGTCGGGCCGCATGAACTTGGCGACCTCGTCGCGCTTCGTCGCGGCATCCGCATCGCCGGCCTTGGCGGCCAGCGCCAGCCACTTGTAGGACTCGGCGAGATCCTGCTGCACGCCTTCGCCGCGGGCGGCCAGAATGCCCAGATTGACCTGACTGTCCTTTACGCCGAGTTCGGCGGCTTCGAGGAACCAATGCGCCGCGGTATCCATGTCGCGCTTGCCGTCGACCTCGGTGGCGTAGAGAACTGCGAGATTGTGCATGGCGCTGGCGTTGCCCTGTTCGGCGGCGAGCTGATACCAGCTCTTCGCCGCGTCCAGATCGCGTTCGGCGCCGATGCCCTTTTCGTAGGCGTTACCGACACGGTACTGCGCCGGGGCGTAGCCGAGCTCGGCGGCCATTTCATACCAGCGAACGGCCTCTTTCATGTCGCTTCCCGGCGTGCCTGGGCCGTTGCCCATCAGGCGCTCGCCGATCACGAACAGCGCCTTGGGATCGCCTTCGACGGCGGCTTCCCGCAATGCGACCGGACCGATCTGGGCGGGAATGTCTTCAAGCGTGACAGCCTTGTAGTGCGCCGGGGCTTGCGTATCGGCGGCCGTGTCATCGGTCGCCGCCACGTCGGCGCCGTCGATGTCCGCATCGGTCGAAGCGGCCGCCTGCATGTCCTGCCCGCCTGCGGCCATGGGATCCCCGGCCACCGCCACGTCCGCGGCCGGCACATCGGAAACGACCGGCACATCGGCGGCTTCAGCCGTATCCTGCGGCCCTGCGGCATCCATGACCTGATCGACGCCTGCACCGACGACCTGCGGCTGCTCGACCGGATCGGCCGGAACCTGCTCGATGGCGGCGGGCGACGCCTGCTCGGCCTGCGTCGTGGCGGGCGCGTTGCCCTGGGAAAGGTAGCCGCGCACCAGCGGGAAGGCGAGGAGCGCCAGGAGGA
>JBAQHA010000049.1:0-4949 GCA_049288075.1 Oricola sp. | reverse complement strand
GTCCTCGCAGACCTTGCCGAAAAAGGCCGCCCGGCCACCGAGGCTCGCGACGCCGGCGGCCGTGTTACCAGCCGAACCGCCCGAGGCCTCCACCGCCGGACCCATGCGGTCGTAGAGCAATTCGGCGCGGTCCGCGTCGATCAGGTTCATCGCCCCCTTGATGATGGCGTTCTGGTGCAGAAAGTCGTCTTCGGCACGCGCGATGATGTCGACAATGGCGTTGCCGATGCAAAGGACGTCAAATTCGGACATTGGTTCCCCGGAAAAATGGTTTTCGGGCCTTTAGCCTCTCGCGGCGCGATTGAGAAGGTGCGTGCAAAGAAAAGCCCATCTTGCGCAATGCGCTTTTCGTTGCCATCTGGATTTCATGATCTACACGGCCGCACTTCAGGCGCTGCGCTCGCTGACCCATCCGGGCATGCGCCAGACCTTCTGGAAAACGTTGGGACTGACGATCCTGGCCCTGGTCGCGGCGTGGTTCGCGATCTCGTCGGGCTTCACCCACATGGCGCTGCCGTGGGTCGAAAACCTGTTCCAGTTCGAATTCCAGCTGCCGACATGGACCGGCTGGATTTCGTTCCTGGCGCTCGTCGCCGCGGGGATCGGCCTCGCCGCCGGGCTCGCCTTCCTGCTCGGCCCGGTCAGCGCGCTGATCGCCGGCGTCTTCCTGGACGATGCGGCGCAGGCGCTGGAAACGACCTATTATCCCGACGATCCGCCCGGCAAGGCGATGCCGATCGGCGAAAGCATCTGGCTGGCGGTCAAGTTCACCGGCGTGGTCATCCTCGGCAATATCGTGGCGCTGATCCTTCTGTTAGTGCCGGGGGTCAACCTCGTCGCCTTCTTCGTCGTCAACGGGTACCTGCTCGGCCGGGAATTCTTCGAATTCGCGGCGCGGCGCTTCGCGGACGACGACCATGTGCGGATGCTGCGCTCGAAATATGCCGGCACGATCTTCGTCGCCGGGCTGGTGATCGCCGGTTTCCTCGCGGTGCCGATCCTCAATATCCTGACGCCGATGTTCGGCGCGGCGCTGATGGTGCACCTGCACAAGGCGATCGCCGCGCGCGAGGCCGGCCGCATCAGCCGATGATCTGCGCCGGCAACTCGACCAGGGCCGCCGGGATATCGCAGGTCTTTTCCTTCGACTTGCAGATGTCGGCGATGACGCAGCGCTCGCATTCGGGCTTCCTTGCCTTGCAGCAGTAGCGCCCGTGCAGGATCAGCCAGTGATGGGCGTGGAAGAGATATTCCTCCGGGATCACATCGAGGAGGGCCCGCTCGACCTCGTCGGGCGTCTTGCCCGGCGCAAGGCCGATGCGGTTGGCGATGCGGAAGATGTGGGTGTCGACGGCTATCGTGGGAATTCCGAAGGCCATCGACATGACGACATTGGCGGTCTTGCGGCCGACGCCCGGCAAGGTGACCAGCTCCTCCCGGGTGCGCGGCACCTCGCCGCCGAACTCGTCGACCAGCTTCCTCGACAGGGCGATGACGTTCTTCGCCTTGTTGCGCCACAGGCCGATGGTGCGGATATGGTCGCCGAGTTTCTCCTCGCCCAGCGCCAACATCTTCTGCGGCGTGTCGGCGATCCTGAAAAGCTCCTTGGTCGCCTTGTTGACACCGGCGTCGGTCGCCTGCGCCGACAGCGCCACGGCGACGACCAGCGTGAAGGGATTGACGTGGGCGAGTTCGCCCTTCGGTTCCGGCCGCTGGACGGAAAAACGACGGAAGATCTCGCGCAATTCGTCCCTGGTGTAGAGCGTCGGGGCCGACTTCCCGCCTTTTGACCGCGCCTTCGGTTTCGGTCTCGACGACGCCGCTGCGGCAATTTTGATCTTTGGCTTTTGCATTCCTCCCCTATAAATATCCCTCATGGCCGAGACAACGCACGAACACGGCGCGCCGGAAGACCACGCGGAAAAGACACTGTTTTCGGCGCTTCTGACGCCGCACCGATCGCTTTCGAGGAACGGGTTCACGATCCTCATGATCCTGTCGGGCGGTGTGCTGCTGGTGCAGGCGCTGTTCTTCCTCGTCACTGGCGCCTGGCCGATCGCCACCTTCTGCGGCCTCGACCTGCTGGCGCTCTATGTCGCCTTCAGGTTCAACTACCGGGCCGCGCGGGCGCGCGAGGAAGTCTCCGTCTCGCGTTCGGAGCTGCTGATCCGCAAGGTCAACCCGAAGGGTCAGGCGACCGACCACCGCTACAATCCGTTCTGGGCGCGGTTCCAGGTCGACCGACACGGCGAAATCGGCATCACCTCCATGCGGGTGACGGGCGAAGGCCGCACGACGCCGCTCGGTTCGTTCCTCAACCCCGACGACCGCGAAAGCTTCGCCGACGCGTTTTCACACGCGCTGGCGACGGCGAGACGGTAGCAAGAATCGGGTGGCGGCACCTCTCGCTTCGTGGTGAATTCCGCTGACAAGAGGATTTCGCCATGAACGCCATAGCCAAGCCGCACACCGTCCTGACCGACGAGATCACGTCGGGCGCCGATTACGAGATCGTGCGCCGGGTCATCGAGACCATCTCCGAGAACTATCGCGATCAACCGTCGCTGGAGGAGCTCGCGGCATCGGTCGGGATGGAACCGACGGCGCTGCAGAAGCTGTTCACGCGCTGGGCCGGGCTGTCGCCGAAAGGCTTCCTGCAGGCGGTGACCCTCGACCATGCGCGCCGGCTGCTCGCCAGCGACATGCCGCTGCTGGATGCGGCCTACGAGGTCGGGCTGTCAGGCCCCGGCCGGCTGCACGACCTGTTCGTCACGCACGAGGCGATGTCGCCGGGCGAATACAAGGCGAAGGGCGGCGGTCTGACGCTGCGTTACGGTTTCCATGTCTGCCCGTTCGGGCTGGCGCTGGTGATGGTGACCGATCGCGGGCTCGCGGGCCTCGCCTTCTGCGATCCGGGCGGCGAGCGCGAGGCGCTGGCCGACATGCAGGGCCGCTGGCCGCAGGCGCGTTATGTCGAGGACATGGGCGCGACCGGCCCTTACGCAGCGCGGATCTTCGACCCGGCCAACTGGCGTGCCGACCGGCCGCTCAAGGTCGTGCTGATCGGCACGGATTTCCAGGTGTCGGTGTGGAACGCGCTTTTGCGCATCCCGATGGGAAAGGCGGTCGCCTATTCGGACCTGGCAAAGGAAATCGGCCGCCCGGATGCGCCACGCGCGGTCGGCGCGGCCGTCGGCGCCAACCCGGTCTCCTTCGTGGTGCCGTGCCACCGCGCGGTCGGCAAGTCCGGCGCGCTGACCGGCTATCACTGGGGGCTTACGCGGAAACGGGCAATTCTCGGCTGGGAGGCGGGGCAGCTCTGCGCGAGCTAGAGCGCCATGTCGAAGACCAACAATCCGTCCGTTCCGCCCTCGATCATCGCGACGAGGCGCGCGCCGAGTTGCGCATGGACCGGGTCGGCGAGATAGCGGTCGCGGGCCTCCGGGCTATCGAAACCGATGACGAAACCGTCGCGGAAGCCATGATGGAAGCCCTCCGGGCTCTCGTTCGGCCCGGCGCGGAAGTCGGATGCGCCCTCGAAACCGTCGACGAAGACGGCGAATTCGCCGTAGAGGGCGAACAGCGCCTTGTCGCCGACATCGGCGCGGCGGCGGAAGAGAACGCAGTGGAGAAGCGGATCGCCCATCTGCCGGTCCGGCGGCGCGCTCAGTGGGCGCCGGACATGTCGCCGAGGACTTCCTTGGACGCGACGGTGGAATCCGGGTTCAATTTGTAGACCATCGGCACGCCGGTCGCGAGATTGAGCCTGGTGATGGAATCCGTGTCCATGCGGTCGAGGATCATCACCAGCGCGCGCAGGGAATTGCCGTGGGCGGCGACGAGCACCTTCTCGCCGCGCAGCACGCGCGGCAGGATTTCCATCATGTAGTAGGGCCAGACGCGGGCGCCGGTGTCCTTCAGGCTCTCGCCGTCGTCGCCGGGCGGCGGCACGTCATAGGAACGGCGCCAGACATGGACCTGATCCTCGCCCCATTTGGCGCGGGCGTCGTCCTTGTTGAGGCCGGCGAGATCGCCGTAATTGCGCTCGTTCAGCGCCTGGTCGTGAATCGTCTCGAGGTCCGGCTGGCCGATGCCGTCGAGGATGATCTGGCAGGTCTTTTCGGCACGCTTCAGCACCGAGGTGAAGGCGACGTCGAAGGTGATGCCGTAATCCTTCAGCGCTCTTGCGCCCTCCTCGGCTTCCCGGACGCCGAGTTCGGTCAGGCCGGGATCCTTCCAGCCGGTGAAGAGATTGAGCTTGTTCCATTCGCTTTGGCCGTGACGGACCAGAACCATGGTGCCGGACATTGAGAACTCCCTCGAAAAATTCGCTACCGGGCCAGGCCCAGCACATCGTACATGGAATAGAGGCCTGGCGCGCGGCCCTGCGCCCAGAGCGCGGCCTTGACCGCGCCGCGGGCGAAGATCATGCGGTCCTCGGCGTGGTGCGACAGCGTCACCCGCTCGCCCGGACCGGCGAGGATCACCGAATGATCGCCGACGACAGAGCCGCCGCGTAGGGTGGCAAATCCGATGGATCCGGTCTCGCGGGCGCCGGTGTGCCCGTCGCGCACGCGCACAGAATGGCCCTCAAGTTCGATCTGGCGGCCGCGCGCCGCGGCGGCGCCGAGCAGTATCGCCGTGCCCGACGGCGCGTCGACCTTGTGACGGTGATGCATTTCGAGGACCTCGATGTCCCAGTCGGCGGCTTCGAGCGCCCGGGCGGCTTCCTCGACCAGCACGGAGAGCAGGATCACGCCCATGCTCATGTTGCCGGACTGGACGATGGCGGTCCTTTTCGCCGCCTCGGCGATCGCAACCTCGTCGTCGGGGGAGAGGCCCGTCGTGCCGATGACCTGGACGATGCCCCGGTCGGCCGCATGGCTCGCAATGGTCACCGTCGCGGCCGGGGCGGTAAAATCGAGAACGGCGTCAGCTCCCGCGAAGGC
>JBAQHA010000048.1:0-3969 GCA_049288075.1 Oricola sp. | reverse complement strand
CGGTGTGATCATGGCGAGCGGCGGGTTCAACCGTCATCCGGTCCGCCGGGGTGCGATGTTGCCGAAGCCGCTGGCCGAATACAGCCCGTCGGCGCCCGGTCATACGGGTGAGCTGCACGACCTCGCGCTGGGACGCGGCGCGCGATACGGCAAGGGCGCCCTGCAGAACGTTTACTGGGCGCCGTGTTCGGTGCGGACGCGTGCCGACGGATCGACCGCGGTGTTTCCGCATTTCGTTCTCGACCGTTCCAAGCCGGGAACGTTGTGCGTCGGCAAGGACGGCAGACGGTTCGCTAATGAAAGCCGATCCTACCACGAATTCGTCATGGCGATGTACGCGGCCGACAAGGACGGTTCGACCATTCCGGCCTATTTGATCGCCGATTCCGTTGCACTTGCGAAATACGGTCTCGGCATGGTCAGGCCTGGCGGCAAGGGACTGCGACCGTTCCTGGATGACGGGTATCTCGTGCGCGGGGACACGCCGGCCGATCTGGCGCGAGCGCTTGGCGTCGATGCGGAGGGTTTGCAGGACAGTATCCAGCGGATTAACCGCTACGCCGAAACCGGTGTCGATGAGGACTTTCATCGCGGCGAGACCGTTTACGAGCGGGCCAATGGCGATGCGACGCACAGCCCCAATCCTACACTCGGGAAGCTGCTAACGGGTCCCTATTTCGCCGTGCGCCTTTGGCCGGGAGACATCGGCACCGCAACCGGCTTCGAGGCGGACGAGAATTGCCGTGTGCTTGGCGAAGGCGACCGGCCGATCGAAGGGCTTTATGCCTGCGGCAACGATCTCCAGTCGATCATGGGCGGCGTCTATCCCGGCCCCGGAATCACAATCGGCCCGGGCATCACTTTCGGATTCATCGCCGCGCGGCATGCGAGCGCGCGGGCGCGCGCAAGAAGACAAGCGTAATGCGGGTGCTCCTGACCGGCGGAACCGGCTTCATCGGCAGTTGGGTCGCGGCGGAACTCGATGCGCGCGGTCACTCGCTGCGTATATTCGATCACGGTCCGCGCCCCGAGGCGCTCGACCGGATTGCGCCAGGTCTTTCCGCAAAGACCGAATTCGTCGTCGGCGACATCCGCGATGCGGCCGCCGTGGCGACCGCCGCCGGAGGATGCGACGCGATCATCCATCTCGTCGGCATCATGACCGTCGATTGTGCGCGCGATCCGCGCCGCGGCGCTGAGATCAACCTGCTCGGCAGCGTCAATGTGTTCGAGGCCGCGCTTGCGGCCGGGATCCGCCGGATCGCCTATCTGAGTTCGGCGGCCGTCTACTCGCCCAACGACCCGGTCAATCCGGAACCGATGAGCCATTACGGAACCTACAAGCTCGCGGTGGAAGGCTGTGCGCGGTCATACTGTCTGGAGCGTGGGTTGCCCAGCACCGGCTTTCGGCCGTCCATCGTCTACGGGCCCGGCGAAAGCTCCGGCATAAGCGCCGGACCGAGCATAGCCTGCCGGGCCGCGGCACTTGGCGAGGAATCGGAAATCAGGTTCTCCGGCCGGGTGGGCTTCGTTCATGTGGCCGACGTCGCCCGCGCGATCGTCGGCTCGATCGAAGCCGGAGATGAAGTCGTCCGTGTTTTCGATCTCAACGGGGTGACCGCGGGGGTCGACGAGTTCGTTTCGGAACTGGTCCGTCAGGAACCGGCGTCGCGGACAAAGGTGACAGGCGAACCGCTTCGTATTCCCGCGCAGCTGAATGGCGGCGATAGCGCGGACTGGTTCGACGCGCTTCCTGTGACGCCGATCGCCGAGGGCATCGAACGGACAATCGCTCACTATCGCGGCGTGGCGGGAGTGGATGGCGGGAGGTGTGTGGCGCCATGACCTTCCGATCCACCCTCTCCAAGCGCCCCGGTGTCGTTTTCACGAATACGAATAGTCCAATCATTAGACCCGTTCGTCCATTTGCGTCAGGCGCCCGTTTTGCGATGGTTACGAAGGGGGAGATGCGTGGCAGTGCGGGTGGGACAGGCTGTTTGGTGTTATCCTGGGGCCGCGCAATTGGACGTTTCGACAATCGCGGCGAGAACGAAAAGTGCAGGCCGGGACGGCCTGAGCGGGAGGAATGATGGAAGTCCGTCTGGATGGCGAAACGAGGATTTTCCCGATCATCGGGGATCCGATCGCCCAAGTGAAATCTCCGGCCCTATTGACCGCTAGCCTCGTGTCGCGCGGCGCCAACGCGCTGGTTATCCCGGCGCACATTCGTCCGGACGATCTGCCCGTCTACATGCAAGCCCTCGACAAGACCCTGAATGCGGACGGCCTCGTCGTGACCGTTCCGCACAAGATCGCCGCGCTGGAGTATTGTGACGAAGCGACGGAGCGGGCCCGTTTTGCGGGCTCGACGAACGTTATGCGGAGGATGGCCGACGGGCGCTGGTTCGGCGACAATTCCGACGGCTGCGGGTACATGGACGGCATCGCCAAGGAAGGATTTTCCGTCGCGGGCAAGAAGGCTCTGCTCGTCGGCTGCGGCGGCGCGGGATCGGCGATCGCCTACGAGATCCTGGCACGTGGGGCATCCCTGCTGGCCATCCATGACGCAGACATCGACCGGCGCGATCGGGTGGTGGCGCGGCTGGAGACGCGGTTTCCTAGCAAGGTCAGGGCCGGAAGTGCGGATCCGACCGGTTTCGACCTCGTGGCCAATGCGACGCCGATGGGAATGCGCGAGAGCGACCCGTATCCGGTGGACGTCGACAAGCTGACCGCGGCGCAATTCATCGCCGACGTGATCACGAAACCCCAAATATCGCCGCTGCTCGTGCGTGCCCGTGCGCTTGGTTGTGCGACGATGCCGGGTCTCGGCATGTTCAACGCCCAGGTCGAAATCCTCGCGGATTTCCTGCTCGCAAGCGGGGAGGCGCGAGCATGACGGACCGCCCCGAATTGAAGAGAGAGACCACATGCGCAGCGATGCGCATCACCGAAAATCGCTCAACCCATCCGTCTCCGCCACAACCTTGATATCATTGCGGGTGGCGCTGACTGGAGACGGCGCAGGCAACATCCGCAGAGTGCACTTTGGGAGGATTTGAAATGAAACGCAGGACTATATTCGGCCTGGCAGCATCGGCGTTGATCATTGCCACAGGCTTCACGCCAGCGCTCGCTCAGGAAACGGTCAAGATTGGCATGGTTGCTGAACTGTCGGGAGCGGGCGCACCGGTCGGTGCGAACTGGCGCGACGGCATCAAGCTCGCCGTGCAGGAAATCAATGCCTCGGGAGGCATCCTCGGCAAGCAGATCGAGATGGGCGAATCCGATACGCAAACGGATCCACAGGTTTCCCGCGCCCTGGTGCAGAAAGCCATTGATGAAGGCGCTTTCGTGATCTGGGGCACAGTCTATTCGGGCTCGACAATCGTCAACATGCTCGTCACCCAGCAGAACGGCGTGCCGCAATTCGTGGGCGCGGAAGCTCCGGGCATTACCCAGAGAGGCAATCCCTACGTTTTCAGAACCGCCTACGGCTCGCAAAAGGGAATCCCGGCGCTCGCGACCTATTTCAAGGATACGGTCGGCGCCAAGAAGGTCGCGGTCCAGTGGATCAACAACGAATTCGGCAAGGGCGGTCATGACGTCTTCGTCGAGGAGATGAAGAAGGCCGGCATCGAAGTAGTTTCCGACGTATCCTCCGAACAGGGCCAGGCCGACTATGCGGCCGACGTCTCCAAGCTCAAGGAGTCGGGCGCCGACGCCGCCTTCGTCTATCTGACGGAAGAGGAGTCCGCACGCTTCCTGATTGAGGCTCGCAAGCAGGGCGTGACTCAGCCGCTGATCGGTGAAGTGACGTTGACCGGCCAAAAGGTCATTGATCTTGCCGGGGACGCTGCGAACGGCGCTATCGCGCACGTTGGTCTGACCGCAGATGCGGATGTTTCCTCGATCCAGGAATTCGGAAAGAAATTCGAGGAAGCCTACGGTCGCAAGACTGACCATAAC
>JBAQHA010000047.1:0-1698 GCA_049288075.1 Oricola sp. | reverse complement strand
TATCGGCCGCGGGTCCTACGGCGTCTACCTGATGCACCAGAATATCGCGCTCACTTTTCTGGCGATGCCGATTTTCTCCAGCGCTGCGGCCGGGCTTGCCGGTTCGGTCGGCATATTCATCCTCTTCATCATCATCGCCACCATGAGCTATGAGCGTTTCGAACGCCCGGTTCAGAGAACTGTCAATGGCTACTTCCGGCGCGATCCGGTGCGGCCATATATCTAGAGCGTCGGATTCTAAATCGGAATCGAAGATTCCTTTTTGATGCGAACTGTGATTCACCATTTTCGGAGGTGGATCATGGGCAAGAGCTATTCTTCGGATTTGCGTGATCGGATCGTAGCGTTTATTGCAGCGGGCCATTCGCGCCGAGCGGCGGCGCGGCATTTCAAGGTCAGCGACAGTTTTGCCGTCAAGCTGATGCAGCGCGTGACCCGGCGAGGTTCTTCTTTGCCGGATCGCCAGGGCCGACGGCCTGGCAGCGGCAAGCTGGCCGCCTACAGAGCGTTTCTGATCCAAGCTGTAAAGGCAGAGCCGGATATGACCATGCCTGAGTTGGCGGGCCGGCTCATCAGGGAGCATGGCGTGCAGGTCGATCCGGCAACGCTGTCGCGTTTCCTGCGCCGGCAGGGCTTCAGTTATAAAAAAAGCGTTGATGGCATCGGAGCGCGCACGTGCTGCGAACCGGGCGGAACGGCGCATCTGGATCGATCGCCGTCAGCCGAGAATGCAGCTTGAGCCGCACCGGCTGGTCTTTATCGACGAAACGTCGGTCAATACGAAAATGGTCCGCTTGCGTGGCCGGGCGCCCATTGGCGAGCGGCTCAACGCCGAAGCGCCGTTTGGCCATTGGGGAACGCAAACATTTATCGCCGGCTTGCGCTGCCATGAACTCTCCGCGCCCTGGATCATAGATGGGCCGATGAACCGGATCCTGTTTGATCGCTATGTCGAGACACAACTCTGCCCGACCTTGTCAAAGGGCGATGTGGTCATCCTCGACAATCTGGCGGTCCACAAGAGCGCCAGAGCGGCCGAAGCTCTGAGGGCCGTCGGCGCCTGGTTCCTGTTTCTGCCGCCTTATTCTCCGGATCTGAACCCGATTGAAATGGCCTTCGCTAAACTCAAGGCCCATCTGCGGGCCACTGCGGCCAGAACCTTCGAAGCCCTTTGGCAAGCCATTGGCGATATCTGCGACCTGTTCAGTCCAGCAGAATGTTGGAACTATCTGAAAGCCGCTGGCTATGCGTACGATTAAAGGTCCGACGCTCTAGGCCTCTTCTCCGGTGGCGGGCGGATGGCTGCCATCGCGCAAGAGGAGCGTTTCGCGCGGCTGATCTTGTGTTAAAACTGTCGCCATGAATGATCTCCCCATGCAATTGCGGAATCGGAGGCGCTGGCAATGAGCATCGCCCCTGTCTCCATAGGCCGGACGCTGATCGGCAGCGCGGGCGGCGAGGAACGCTCTGTCGTCATTGTTGGTGGCGGCCTCGCCGGATTGTTCGCCGCGTTGAAGCTGGCCCCGATGAAAGTGACCGTCGTGACGCCTCGTCCTCTCGGCGAAGGCGCATCGAGCGCATGGGCGCAGGCCGGCATTGCGGCGGCCGTCGGCGAAGGCGACAGTTTCGAGCAGCACGCCGCCGATACGATTCGCGCCGGAGCCGGGCTGTGCGATGAGGCAATGGTCGAAATGATTG
>JBAQHA010000046.1:0-3140 GCA_049288075.1 Oricola sp. | reverse complement strand
ACTTAGTCCTGTTCACCGAACCGGATCAATTACGCGAACCCGGCTTTCCCGCCGCAATCGCAGCTTCGAATTCCTGCGGCGTATCGACGTCGATCGCCGCATCGGCGGAAACCTCGACAGTCGTCATGGTCTCGCCTGCCCCGGTAACAAGACTGCGCACGCCGCGATCCCCCTCTAGCGTTTGGACCACCCCTGCAAGTCGCGCCGGAAGCCAGACCGGATGCGCCGGCTTGCCATCGGTCACCGCCTGGACGATCGCAAGCGGGTCGCCGGCCGCCACCTCGAGGATCTTGCCGATTGCTTCCGCCGGGACGAAGGGCATGTCGCCGAGCAGGACCACCGCTCCAGCCGCTCCCTCCCCCATCGCCGCGCCGAAACCCGCCTTCACCGAACCGGCAAGTCCATCGGCGAACTGCGGATTGTCGACGAATCGGCACGGCATGCCCGACAACGCGCGGCGAACAGCATCGGCCTCGTGCCCGGTCACGACGAATATCGGATCGAAGCCGCAGGACAAGGCCCGCTCGACGACGCGCCGCACCATGGCGACGCCCGGTTCGATCTCCAGCAGCAGCTTGTTCTTCGCGCCCATGCGCGTCGAGCGCCCCGCCGCCAGCACGATCGCGGCGGCGCGATCAGGACGTCGGGGTTCAAACGCCATTCAGCGTTCCACGGGATTGGCGCGCTCGCGCGGATGCGGCCGTATCGGGATTTCCGTCAGTAGTCCGCCGACACCCATGGCGACGATGTCGTCCGCCGTTACGGCGATCCCGGCGCAAAGGCGCTGCAACACCCAGTCGAAACCGTTCTCCTTCGGACTGCGTGCGCAACCGGGTGCGCCGATCACCGGTTTGCCCGATATCTCTCCCAGCACCAGCAAATTGCCCGGATCGACCGGCATACCGACATGGATGATACGTCCGCCCGCGTACTCGATAGCTTGCGGAACCACGTCTCGGCGGTCGGTAACGGCGGAGGCTCCGAAGATCAGGACCATGTCCGCACTTGCGATCTGCTCGGCGATTTCCGCCGACAGAGCCGCGACGCTGTGCGCGACACGGCTCTCGTGGGCGATCCTGGCATGAAGCCGCTTCAGGCGCGCCTCGGTGACGCGGTGCGTCTTGTCCAGTACCGTCGACTTCGTGCCGGTGACGCGCGTCTGGATCATCGTGGCGCGTATTCCCGCCCTGAACGGACGAACGACGATGGTGTCTGGTTTCTGCACTTCGGCCGCCGCCTTTTCGACAAGCGCGTCGGAAACCGCGAACGGGATGATCTTCACGGTGGCGATCATCTGCCCGGCGCTGACGAAGGAATGGTTCGGCAAGGTCGCGAGCGTGATCGCGGGATCGATCCGGTTGAGTGCGTCGACCCGTTCCGGCCGCAGGACGAGCAGACCGTCGTCGACCGCATGGAAGTTGACGCGGCCGGTACCGACATCCTCGCGGCGGAAGCCATCGAGGCCGAACACGTCCGCGATATGGGCGGCGGCGGCGTCTTCCTTCATATCGCCTGCTTCCGGAATGGCGACGGTGATCTCCGCGACCCCGGCTTCCTTCATGGCGTCGATGTCGGCCGGAGTCAGGACATGCCCCTTGCGCAACCTTTTTCCGCCCGGCATCTGCAGCGAATGAGCGAGGGTCGCACCCTCGAGGCCGTCGGTGGAATCGAGTTTGCGAACGCCGAACCACATGTATCAGACCGCCGCCATCTTCGACGCCATCTCGCGCTTGCGGAACGCCTCGATGACCTGGGCAAGGACTGCAACCGCGATCTCGGCCGGGCTGGAAGCGCCGATGTCGAGGCCGATCGGCGAGGCGATGGTGTCGATTGCCGCCCGCGGCACGCCGGCCGCCAGCAGGCGCTCGACGCGCTTGGCATGCGTCTTCCGGCTGCCGAGCGCGCCCACATAGAAGCACTTCGCCTCCAGCGCCGCCTGCAACGGATAGTCGTCTATTTTCGGGTCGTGGGTGATCGCGCAGAGCGCGGTATAGGCATCGAGCGGTCGTGCCTTCAGCACCGTCTCCGGCCACTCCGCATCCAAGCGCACGCCCTCGAAGCGTTCCGGCGTGGCGAAAGCCGTGCGCGGATCGATGATCTCGACGTCGTAGCCGGCGAGCCGCGCCATCGGCGCCAACGCCTGGCTGATATGGACCGCGCCGATCACGACGAGACGGGGCGGCGGCAGGTGGACGTTGATGAAGAACTCACGCCCGTCGGCTTGCGTGACGCCGGACTTGCCAGTGCGAAACGCCTTCTCCAGCGCAGCGCCGAGATCGCCCGCGACGGTATCGCCCTCATGGACGACGCGGTCGCGGCCGTCGCCGAGGTCGGTGACGAGCGCGATGGCCTCGCGCGCGGAGCGGGCCGCATTGAGTTTCTTCAGCGCCTGCGGATCCATGGTCTCACCCGATCCGTTCGACATAGACGCGGATGCGCCCGCCGCAGGAGAGGCCGACGCGCCATGCGGTCTCGTCGGCCACGCCGAAGTCCAGCATCTTCGGCTCGCCCGTTTCAATCACGTCGAGCGCATCGGCGATCACCGCCCCTTCCACGCAACCGCCGGATACGGAGCCCTCGAAATTCGAGTCGGCGTCGATCACCAGGTGGCTGCCGACCGGACGCGGCGCGGAGCCCCAGGTTTCCACGACGGTCGCGACTGCGACATTGCGGCCCTCGCGCATCCAGTCTTCGGCGACCTTCAGCGGATCGTCATGAAATTGTTCCGACATTTCCGTTCTCCTGCCGGTTTACGCGGCTCGCTCGAGCTCGCGCAGCCAGTCCATGGGCATCTTGGTTCTTGCAGACTGCGGCCCCGTTCCCAAGGCCAAACATAGGTCGGAAATCGAATTCAGCGAGTGCACCGGGCGGAACTCGTCGACATGCGGCAGCATGGTCCGCACGCCCTTGGCCTTCGCCTGAAACCCCTCGAAGCGCAGCAGCGGATTGAGCCAGATCAGGCGTCGGCACGACTTGTGCAGCCGTTCCATCTCGTGCTCCAGTCCGTCCACCTCGTCACGCTCGAGCCCGTCGGTGATCAGCAGCACGATGGCGCCCTGCGACAGCACGCGCCGCGACCATTGCCGGTTGAAGGTGGCAAGCGTCTCGCCGATGCGCGTGCCGCCTGACCAGTCTTCAAC
>JBAQHA010000045.1:0-6896 GCA_049288075.1 Oricola sp. | reverse complement strand
CGAGGCGGTCGGGATGCATGCCTCGCTGCTCGGCTTCTGCATGGAATCACTGGTGCTCGGCGACGACATGCTGGGGCAGGTGCTGCGCTGCGTGCGCGGCATCGACGTGACCGAGGACAGCGTGTCGCTCGATGCGATGCGCGAGGTCTGCCTCACCGGACCGGGCCACTATCTCGGCCATTCGCAGACGCTCGGCCTGATGCAGACCGAGTATATCTATCCGGCTGTCGCCGACCGGACGAGCCCGAAGGAGTGGAACGAGATCGGTCGGCCGGACCTGATCAAAAAGGCGATCGAGCGCAAGAACGAGATCCTTGCGCGTTCGGCGGCCCCGCTGATCGATCCGGCCGTGGACGCGGCGATCCGAAAGGCGTTCAGGATCCACGTGTGAGGCGGCGATGCGTTACGGCTATATCGGACTTGGCAATCTCGGCGGACATCTCGCGGCGAGCCTGTTACGTGAGGGATTCGACGTAACCGTATGCGATGTCGACAGGAAACTGGCCGAACGCCATATCGGCATGGGCGCGAAATGGGCCGCGACGCCGGCCGAACTGGCGGCGCAATGCGACGCGGTCTTGACCTGCCTGCCGTCGCCGTCCGTGACGGAGAAAGTCCTTTCCGGAGTCCTGGAAACTGCGAAGCCCGGCACGGTGTGGATCGAGATGTCCACGCTCGGGCGCGACGATATCCTGCGGCTTGCGGCAATAGCCGCCGAAAGGGGCGTGCGGACGATGGAAGCGCCGGTAACCGGCGGCGTCCATCTTGCCGGACAAGGCAGGATTACGGTGCTCGCCGGCGGCGATATCGACCTGTTCGAAACGCATAAGCCGGCGCTGGAAGCGATGGGCGGCAAGATCTTCCATATGGGACCGCTCGGCTCGGCGGCGGTGATCAAGGTCATCACCAACATGCTGGCTTTCATACACCTCGTCGCCGACGGCGAGGCGCTGATGCTGGCGAAACGCGCCGGACTTGATCTTGGCAAGGCGTGGGAGGCGATTTCGGCGAGTTCCGGCACGAGTTTCGTCCACGAGACCGAGGGCCAACTGATCCTCAACGGCAGCTACGACATCGCCTTCACGATGGATCTCGCGCTGAAGGATCTCGGCTTCGCGATGGATTTCGGGCGCGAGTTCGGCGTTCCGCTCGATCTGGCGGGGCTGACCAACCAGACTTTCGTCAAGGGCAGGGCGGCCTATGGCGGATCGGCGCAATCGACGCAGATCGTGAAGCTGCTGGAAGACGTGCTCGGCACGGACCTGCGTGCGCCGGGCTTTCCCGCCCGGCTGGAGTAGTTCCGTCTATTCCGGTTTCTGGCCGCGAATGTGGGTCGGGCAGTGCTCGCCGGCGTCGAGGACAGGCACCATCAGGCTCCAGATCTCTATATTGTGCTCGACGAAATCCTTGCCGAGCGCCCGTTCGGCCTCGTACCGCCACGGGCCCTTCATGCGTTCGAGTTCATGCCGGGCGACGTCGCGGTACCACTCGTTGCGGCTCTTCGTTTCGGCGTACCGGAACCCCGCCTTATGCAGCGCGTCGAGATAGCGGTTCGGCGAGGCCATGCCGAAATCCAGCCCCTCGGCGGCGATGTAGAGCTTCATCGCCTCGCTCGGCTCGCCGTCATGGCCTATCAGCCAGTCAGAGGCGACGAACCAGCCGCCGGGCCTCAGCACGCGGAAGACTTCGCGCATCAGCGCATGCTTGTCCGGGATGTGGACGATGGAGTCCTTCGAGAACACGATGTCGAATGTGTTTGGCGGGAAGGGGAGCGGACCGGGCGCGACCTTGACCAGACCGATTCTGTCCGACAGTCCAGCCTCGGCGATGCGCATGCGGGCGTGTTCGATGACGGTGTCTTCGACATCGATGCCGGTGACGTAGCCGGCGCGATGATTGGCGACCAGCGCGATGTCGATACCGCCCGCGCCGCAGCCTATGTCGAGCACGGCCTTGCCGTCGAAATCGGTTCCCGCGACGAGACGGGCGACCTCCTCCGGACCGCCGGGCGACAGGAAGCCATTGCCCCAGATGTCTTCGAGAATGGCGATCAGCCTGTTGTGATAGAGTTCTTCCTCGCCCGTCATCGCGTCTCCTTCACCCGTCGAAATGCTCGTCGCGCCAGACCTCGCGGCCCTCGAACAGCGTCAGCAGGACTTGCGTCTGCGATATCTCGTGCGGCGGGCAGGCGAGGACGTCGCGGTCGATGACGATCGCGTCGGCGCTGAATCCCGGCCGCAGGCGTCCGGTGAACTGGCCGCGCCAGCAGGCGTCCGCCGCGTGGCAGGTGTAACCGGCCAGTGCCTCCCCGATGGTCAGGCATTCGGCCGGGTAGAACGGCTCGCCCGCGCCGTCCTGCAGCATGGCCTGGCGGGTGACCGCGGTTTCCATGATCTCGAACGGATTGAGCGTGGTGACCGGGAAATCGGAGGAGATGCAGTAGGGCGCACCGGCGTTCAGCATGGAACGGAAGGCGTAGCTCAACGGCCCGCGCTTCGGCCCGATCATCTCGATCCAGAGGTCCGGCACGACGGGGTCGAAGCGCGCCCACAGCGTCTGGATGTTAGCCATCGCGCCGAGTTGCGCGAAGCGGGGCAGATCGGACGGATCGATTACCTGCACATGGGCGAGTTGGTGCAGCGAGGGCCAACGCCCGTTCGCGTCCATTGCCGCTTCCAACCCGTCCAGCGTGGCGCGCACAGCCATGTCGCCGATCACATGGGAATGGATCTGGAACCGTTCGGCGTCGAGCGCAGTGAAGAGTTCGCGGATCAGGCCGGGTTCGAACATCAGCGGCGCATTGCCGCCGGCCGCATCGGCGTAGGGCTCGATCATCGCGGCGGTGCGGTTCTCCAGCACGCCGTCGAGGAAGAACTTCGCCGAATTGACCCAAAACCTTGGGCCGGCATAGTCATGCCGCAACTGCGTCAGCCTCTCGACAACGGTCTTCGCGGTGTCGTTCGCGGTCACAAGCGCCGCGCCGGACACGCGAAGCGTCATCTCGCCGGCCTTGTCCAGCGCCGAATAGGCGGCCACCTGGCGGTGTTGGACATTCGGGTCGATGATGCCGGTGATGCCGTGCCTGTTGGCATGAGCCTGACCGGCGCGCGCGCCCTCGGTATAGGACGCTTCGTCGATCTCGGGCAGGCGATCGCGCGTCCAGTAGATCGCTTCCTCGTGCAGCATGCCGGTCGGTCGGCCCGCAGCGTCAACGACAAAATGCCCGTTATGCGGGTCGGCGATACCCGGCTCTATCCCGGCCATGGCGCAGGCGGCCGAGTTGATGCAGGCATTGTGGAAGCTGGAATCGAATACGATGCAGGGCCGGTCGTGCACAGCAGCGTCGAGAACCTCGCGGGTCAGGTTGTGGTCGCCGAAGAGGCCTGCCTGCCAGCCGGCGCCCATCATGAGAGAGCCGCGGAATTTCGCCGCGTGCCTGCCGAGGACATCCTGCAGTTCGGGGATTGTCTCGACCGCGTAGAGTTGGGCGCTGATCGCGAGATCCGTGCCACCGTCCATGAGGTGGACATGGGCGTCCTGGAAGGCGGGCAGGACCATGCGCCCGCCGGCGTCGATCACTCGCGTGTTCGGACCGGCGAGCGAACGCATGTCATCGCTCGATCCGAGCGCCAGGATGCGGCCGTTGCCGAAAGCCATCGCCCTGGCGCGTGGGCGTCCGAAATCCATGGTGTGGATATCGGCGTTCAAGAGGATCGTGTCGGGGGTCATCTCAAGCGTCCAGGCGCATGGTTTCGAGGTCTGCCCAGTCGGCGGCGGGTATCACCTGTGCCGCTTCGTTCACGTCCTGCGTCCAACCGAAGAAGCAGAGGAAAGGCAACGGGCCGACCTTGGTCATGTGCGGCGCGAACGGCTCGTTCCAAACCGGTTCGTGCGCCTGCTTGATGACCAGAGGGGAGGAAGGGTCGAAGCGCCAGCCGTGGGGGCCGGTCAGCGGCGTGTAGAGCTCGGGCGCCTTGTGCCTGTGATCGCGATAGAGCACATGCGGCTCGATCAGGAACAGGCCGAAATCGAAGACCTCCGCGCGTATCGGCGCATCCTCGCCGATGATCGACGCGTAGGCATGGCCGGCGCAAAAATCCGCGCCGATCTCATCGGCGGGATAGCCGTCATAGGTGATCCATTGGAGATGCGGCGCCGCGACGGCGATGGCGTCGGCGAGCGACGGCCTTGTCCCGGCAAGCGCCTCAAGCGCCACATGCAATTGGGACGCGACGAGCGCATTTGGCCGCGGCGGGGCGGCGAGCACCGGTTTCGCTCTCCAGGTCCCGATGCCGCTGCGGACCTCGGCGACGCCGGGCCCGTCGAGCGCCGTCAGGTAGCGATCCGCCGCGTCGACAAGATCGCGGATGGCGTCTTCCGGAGAGAGGGGCTGACCGGGCGGGATTTCGCTTTCGAGTCCGCGTTCGGCGAGCAGCGGGGCCGGATCGTCCTGGTCGCGTATCGCGCAGATCCGGTAGACCTCGAGCGCGGCGTCGGAAAGCTCGCCTTGCTGGCGCAGATACATGGCGGACGCATAGCGCAAGCGGCCCGAACCGGGCAATCCGGGTTCCGTGTGAAGATACGCGATCTGGCGCTTTTTCTCGAATGAATCAGTGGGCATGGAAAGGTCTCAGGCGTTGTCGCGGTAGGCCATCTGCGTGTCGCGCTCGCGCCGGACTTCGGCTCGCTGCAGCAAGATGCCGGCGATCGCGACGCCGACACCGACCACGACGACGGTGATCGTGGCGAGCGCGTTGATGTCGGGCGTCACGCCGAGCTTGACCTTGGACCAGATCAGGATCGGCAGGGTGGTGTTTCCCGGCCCGGTGGTGAAGTTGGTGATGACGACGTCGTCGAGCGAGATCGTGAAGGCGAGCAGCCAACCGGACATGATCGCCGGCGAGATCACCGGAAGGGTTATGTCGCGCATCACTTGCCATGGCCGCGAGCCGAGGTCCATCGCCGCTTCCTCGATCGACTCGTCGGACTCGGAGAGACGCGACTGGATGATCGTCGTCACGAAGACCAGCGAGAAGGTGATGTGGGCGAGCGTGACCGTGGTGAAACCGCGCGTCGCGGGCCAGCCGATCCATTGCGCCATCAGGATGAACAACATCAGCGAGGCAATGCCGGTGATGACCTCCGGCATGACGAGCGGCGCGGTAATCAGGCCGGAAAACAAGGTGCGGCCGCGGAACTTCTTGAAGCGCGCGAGCGCGATGCCGGCCATGGTGCCGAGCAGGGTCGCAGCCGTGGCGCTGGTCAGCGCGATCTTCAGCGACAGCAGCGCCGCGTTCAGGATCTGGTCGTTCGACAGCAGCGAGACGTACCACTTGGTCGAGAAGCCGCCCCAGACAGTCGCGAGCCGCGAGGCGTTGAAGGAGTAGAAGATCATCGACAGGATCGGGATGTAGAAGAAGGCGAAGCCGAAGCAGAGGATCGTGACCAGGAAGACGGGACGGCGCTTCATTCGTCTTCTCCGACCTTCTGGATGGTCTTCTCGTAGGCTTTCTGGTCCATGTGGGTGTAAACCATCATCGGCACGACGAGCAGGAGCAGCAGCGCGATGGCGACCGCGGAGGCCATCGGCCAATCTCGCGCGGAAGCGAATTCATCGGAAATGACGCGGCCGATCATCGGCCTGGAGGCGTTGCCGACGAGCGAGGGGATGATCAGCTCGCCCGATGCGGGAATGAAGACCAGCAGTCCGCCCGCGATGATGCCGGGGATCGATAGCGGCAGGGTGATGTCGAAGAAAACGCGGCTCGGACGTGAACCGAGGTCCTCCGCCGCCTCGTTCAGAGTCATGTCGAGTTTCTCGAGCACGGCGAACAGCGGCAGGATCATGAAGGGCAGGTAGGAATAGACCGTGACGAGGATCACCGCGAAATTGGTGTTCATCATATGGATCGAACGCAATGCCCATTCGGCCGGCATGATCCAGTTCCAGGCGGCGGTCAGCAGCTTGTTGAACCAGCTGTTGGTGCCCATCAGACCGATCCAGGCGTAAACTCGCAGCAGGAACGAGGTCCAGAAGGGCAGAATCACCAGCATCAGCAGGACGTTGCGCCAGGACCGAGAGACGCGCGTCAGCCCGAGCGCCATCGGATAACCGATCAGCAGGCACAGGATCGTTGCGATGCTGGCGTTCGCGATCGAGGTCAGATAGGCGCGGATATAGAGCGTGTCCTCGAACAGGCGGGCGAAATTGCGCGTGTTCAGCCACGGAACGTCGCCACCGAAGGAGAAGGGCGGCGATGTCGGCGTGCGCGTGGCGAAGCTCATCGCGAGCACGATGACGAATGGCAGGAGGAAGAAGAAGATCAGCCAGATGTAGGGTGTGGCGATCATGATATCGATCCAGCCCTTGCGGTTGAACCAGGTGCCAAATCGCTGGGTGAAGCCGGGTCGCTGCATGGTCAATCCGTCAGCAGGATCGCGGCGCCGGGGTCGAAGGACAGGCAGACCTCGTCCTCCCAGTCGGCGACCCGGTCGTGTTCGCCGACGCGGCGCGCATTGACGCTGTTCACCGACAGCACCCGCCCGGAAGGCAGTTTCACGCGATAAAGCGAATCCTTGCCGAAATAGGCGAGGCCCTCGACCACGCCGGAAAGATCGTTGATGCCCGTCGGCTGCCGCCGCGCGATGGCGATCTTTTCCGGCCGGATCGCCAGCGTGGCTTTCATGCCCGGAGTAATGCCGGGCACGGCGCGGGCGCTCACCTTCTTGCCGAACTCGGGCACCACGATCGAGGCGATGCCGTCCTCGATCGAGGTCACCGTCCCGTCGAGAAAATTGATCGACCCGATGAAGCCGGCGACGAAGCGGCTGTTGGGGTATTCGTAGACGTCGGTCGCGCTGCCGACCTGAATGATGCGGCCCTTGTCCATCACGGC
>JBAQHA010000044.1:0-2524 GCA_049288075.1 Oricola sp. | reverse complement strand
GGCGCGACTTGGCCTTGCGGAGGAGGGACGATGAGCGGGATGGAGCGGATCGCCGCATTGCCGTGCTGGGCAGGCGGCGTCGACATGACGCCGCTGACCGGCGGGTTGTCGAACGAGAGCTGGCTGGTCACCGACGCGGCGGGCAAGCATGTCGTGCGGTTCGGCAGGGACTATCCGTTTCACCACGTCATCCGCGAGCGCGAGATCGCGGTTGCGCGCGCGGCGCATGCGGCGGGCTTCTCTCCGAAGGTGGAATATGCCGAGCCGGGCGTGATGGTGTCGGCCTTCCTCGATGCGCGGACCTGGACCGAGGACGACATGCGCGCCCAGCCGGAACGGATCGCCCGGCTGCTTTTCGATTTCCATCACAAGATGCCGGCGGAAGTGTCGGGTCCGGGCTTTATCTTCTGGGTGTTCCACGTCATCCGCGACTATGCGCGGACGCTGGAGACCGGCGGCAGCAGCCATGTGCCGGACCTGCCGCGCTATCTCAAGCTCGCCACCGAACTGGAAGATGCACAGACACAGCTGCCGATCGTCTTCGGACACAACGACCTGCTTCCGGGCAACTTCCTCGACGATGGTAAGCGGCTTTGGCTTATCGACTTCGAATATGCCGGGTTCAATACGGCGATGTTCGACCTAGCCGGCGCGGCGTCGAATTCCGGCATGGACGACGAGACCGCCGGACGGCTGCTCTCGACCTATTTCGGCAAGGCGCCCGACGCGGCGCTGCAACGCTCCTTCGGCGCCATGCAATGCGCCTCGCTTCTGCGTGAGGCGATGTGGGCGATGGTCTCGGAACTTCACCTCAACGCGCCGGGCGTCGACTACGCCGCCTATGCGCGCGAAAACCTCGCGCGGCTCGCTGCCGCGCTCGACCGCTATCACTCGAAACACGGAAAGACCGCATCATGACACTTCCCCAACAGGCCCAGATCGTCGTCATCGGCGGCGGCATCATCGGATGCTCGACGGCCTATCACCTGGCGAAGGATCACAAGGCCGACGTGGTGCTTCTCGAACAGGGGCAGCTGACGTCCGGCTCGACATGGCACGCGGCCGGCCTCGTCGGCCAGTTGCGCTCGTCGGCCTCGATCACGCGCGTGCTGAAATACTCCGTCGATCTCTACAAGGGGCTGGAAGCGGAGACCGAACTGGCGACCGGCTGGAAGATGACCGGCTGCCTGCGGCTGGCGACCAACCAGGACCGCTGGACGGAATACAAGCGGCTGGCAACGACGGCGCGCTCCTTCGGCATGGAGATGCACCTGCTGTCGCCCGACGAGGTGAAGGCGATGTGGCCGCTGATGGAGACGTCCGACCTCGTCGGCGCGAGCTGGCTACCGACCGACGGGCAGGCGAGCCCGTCTGACATCACGCAGTCGCTCGCCAGGGGCGCGCGCATGCATGGCGCGAAGATCCACGAGCAGGTGCGCGTCACCGGCTTCGAGATGGACGGCGACCGGATCGCGCATGTGAAGACCGACCGGGGGGATATCGCCTGCGAAAAGGTGGTCAATTGCGCCGGCCAGTGGGCGCGGCAGGTCGGTGCGATGGCCGGCATCAACGTGCCGCTGCAGCCGGTCAAGCATCAGTACATCATCACCGAGAAGATACCCGGACTGTCCGCCGACGCGCCGACGATCCGCGATCCCGACCGGCGCACCTATTTCAAGGAGGAGGTCGGCGGCCTCGTGATGGGCGGCTACGAGCCGAACCCGCAGGCCTGGACGACCGGCGACGTGCCGAACGACTGGGAGTTCCGTCTGTTCGACGACGATTTCGACCATTTCGAGCAACACATGGAACAGGCGATGGCGCGCATTCCCGCTTTGGCGGAAGCGGGCGTCAAGCAGATGATCAACGGGCCGGAAAGCTTCACGCCGGACGGAAACTTCATCCTCGGCTCCGCGCCGGAATGCGCCAACATGTATGTCGGCGCGGGCTTCAACGCCTTCGGCATCGCCTCGGGCGGCGGCGCGGGATGGGTGCTCGCCGAATGGACGATGGCCGGCGAAGCGCCGCTGGATCTCTGGGTTGTCGACATCCGCCGCTTCTCGGAGATGCATCGCGACCGGCAATGGGTCTGCGACCGGACGCTGGAAGCCTACGGCAAGCATTACACGATCGGCTTCCCGCACGAGGAATACGAGAGCGGGCGGCCGCGCATCGTCTCGCCGCTCTACGAGCGGCTGAAGACGCATCGCGCCGTGTTCGGTTCCAAGCTCGGCTGGGAGCGGCCGAACTGGTTCGTGCCGAAGGGTATGGAAGCCAGGGACGTCTATTCGATGGGCCGGCAGAATTGGTTCGGCCCGGTCGGCGACGAACACGCGCATGTGCGCGAGAAGGTCGGCATTTTCGACCAGTCGTCATTTGCTAAATACGAGATGGCCGGTCCGGATGCCTTGAAGGCGCTGGACTGGATCTGCGCCAACGACGTTTCGAAACCAGTCGGCCGACTTACTTATACCCAGCTTTTGAACAGCCGCGGCGGCATCGAGGCCGACCTGACGGTGGCGCG
>JBAQHA010000043.1:0-6771 GCA_049288075.1 Oricola sp. | reverse complement strand
GTCCTATGGCGGCTGGTGGGTCGCCCTGCTGACCGCGGCGGCCGCGGCGGCGTTCCGGCTTTCGGCCGGGGGCCTCGGCGTCGAGTCGGAAATCGCGGGCATCGCGATCTCGACGATCGCCGGTCTCGGCCTTGCCAGCCTGCACAAGGAACGCGACCTGTCGCTGCTGCGTCTCTGCCTGCTCGGGCTCGCCGCCTCGCTGTCGCTAACAAGCGTGTTCCTGCTGCCATTGCCGATCGCCCTGGAGGCGTTCCAGAAGATCGCCGCGCCTTTCATGGCGATCAACCTGTTCGGCGTGATCATCGCCGGCGAGACGCTGAACAAGTACCGCCAGCAGGTGGTGCGCGAACGGGCGCTGATGAGGGACACCGTGACGGACCCGCTGACCGGGCTGGCCAATCGCCGCGTCTTCGACACCTACGGTCCGGAACTGGCGAAACTGGGGCTGCAGAAGGGCGGCCACTACGCGATCATGCTGATCGACATCGACAACTTCAAAAGCATCAACGACACATTCGGCCACGGCTGCGGCGACACGGTGCTGCGGCAGATCTCCGACATCATCGTGGAGAACGCCCGAGATGACGACCTGGTCGCCCGGTTCGGCGGCGAGGAGATGGTGCTGGTTCTGCCGGGCTGCGACGACGCAAGCACGAAACGCGTCGCCGACCGGATCCGGACCAGCATCGAGACGGAACCGTTCGAGCTCGAAGGCATCCGCCTGCGTGTCACGGTCAGCGTCGGCTACATCGTGATCGACAATCCGCACACGGCGTTCTGGAAGGCTTTCAACGAGGCCGACTCGGCGCTCTACCGCGCCAAGAACGGCGGCCGCAACCGCGTCGAGAAGGCGCTGGCGGCATAGCGCCCGCCGGCGGCGCGGCCGGAAAAGATCCCACATCGGCGAGACGAGAAGAGCGCGCGCGGCAGGCGGCGGCCTTGTGACCGAACGCACATCGGTCCCGATCCGAACATCGTAGTTTCAGGGTCAAGGAGGCGGTGGCGAGTGACCACCGACAAGGGCAGATGACCAAGAACTACTTCGCAAACGACGCAATCGAAATCGCAACCTTCCGCGCCGGGCTCGCCGCCGAGGCAAGAGGCCTTCGCCGCCTCGTCGCCGTCGCGCTGATCGCCGCCACGGCGTTTGCCGGTTCGGCGCTGTTCGCGGCGGGCAAGCCGGCCGCCATGCAACTGAACGCCGCGCCGGCCGACATCAGCTACGTCCTCGCCTATGCGGAGCCGCTGCCCGAGCGCTTCGGCGACGTGATGGACGGCGTGTTCGCCCAGGAAGACGACGAGCACGAACTGAACGACGCCTGGATGGGCATGAGCGTCATCTCGAAGGACGGCGTGATGCTCGGCTATATCAGCGACGCGTCGATCGACGAGGACGGCATGATCGACGAGATCATCGTCACGCCGGCCGGCGAGGACAGCCCGCTGTTCTCCTCCGTTGCCCTGCCGCTGCGCTATGCCGAGCTGGAAAGGGACGACGTCGCGATCTCGCTGACCGCGACGCAGGCCGTCGCGACGCTGGTCCCGGTCGAGACGCTCGACGATCTCGGCGACGAGGAGCTCGTCTTCACCGAAAATTAACGGTGTTCGCCAACGGGGCCTTTACCCTGATTTCCTAGAGTCCATCCGGGACGAGACCGGATGGATGGAACAATGACACGGAAACCGCTGGCGGGAATTGCCGCCCTTTTCGTCTGCACGGCGCTTGTCACCGCCTGCACGGTGATCGACGTGGTCGATCCGACGCCGAGCGGAGAGCTTACCTCGGCGATCCCGATGAGCCCCGCCCGGCCGGCAATGACGTCGCCCGTGCAAGTCGCCTCCGCAGGCGTCTATGCGCCGGTACCGACACTCGCCCCGACACTCGCCCCGGTTCCTGCGCCGAACACCGAACTCTATACGCCCGCCCCCGTCACCGTGGGCTTTCCCGCCATGCCGCTGCCGCGTTTCGGCACGCAGAGCGCGCCGCAGCCGAATGTCATGCCGGCGGACGAGGCGCAGTGCCGGCAGCGGCTGAAGCGGCTCGGCGTCAGCTTCCGCGACATTCCAGCGATCCGCGATTCCGCGAGCTGCGGCATCGACTGGCCGGTCGAGGTGACTTCGCTTGCCCGCAATATCAGGCTCGCGCCGGCGGCCAAGCTGAACTGCGCCATGGCCGAGGAAGCGGCGCGCTGGGCGCAGCAGGATCTCGCGCCGGCGGCGCGCACGCGCTACCTCTCCGGCATCGCCGAGGTGCGGCAGATGTCGTCCTATTCTTGCCGCAAGATCGCCGGCTCCAGGAGCTTTTCGGAGCACGCGACCGGCAACGCGCTCGACATCGGCGCGATCAAGCTGAAGAACGGACGCGTCATCGACGTGCAGAAGCCCGGCCTGTTCGCGTTTCGCGAGCGCTCGTTCCTGCGCCGGGTGCGCGCCGAGGCCTGCGATCATTTCGGCACGGTGCTCGGCCCGGGCTACAACCGGGACCACGCCGACCACTTCCACATCGATCTGAAGGAACGCCGCAACGCGGCCTGTCACTGACGCAACGGACGGGCGGGGGCCGGGCAAATGACGCATGTTGCCGCCGCCGACGGCGCGACAGTCGAGGAAAGCGGATCGACGCTCGGCGGCGTGCTGCCGTCGACGCGGTGGATCGTCGCGCTTCTCGTACCGCTCGCCGCGCTGAAATGCGTGCAGCTGTTCGTCGCGGCGCCGACGGCCGACGAGGCCTATTACTGGCTGTGGGGCCAGCACCTGTCGCTGTCCTATTACGACCATCCGCCGCTTTTCGCGTGGCTGCAGAGACTGGCCTTCGAGGTCTTCGGCTGGAACCTGTTCGCGCTGCGGCTGACAGCGATCCTCTCCTTTGCCGGCGGCCTGTCGATCCTGTGGCACTGGTCGAAACGGCTGGCCGGGCCGGAGCACGCGGTGCGCGCCTTCCTTGCCGGCGTCGTCGTCTGGCTGTCGATACCGATGCTGCTGCGCTACCAGTCGCTCGCCATCCAGGATCAGTTGCTTGTGTTCCTAGGCATGGCGACGGCGCATTTCTGGGCGCTGTTCATCGAGAGCCTCGACGCGGACAGACGCGCATGGCGCCTGTTCTATCTCGGCTGCGTGGCGCTCGGGCTGGCCGGGCTGACGAAGTACAACGCCGTCTTCATCGGGCTGGGTTTCGCGGCCTGGGTGCTGGTCTCGGCGAAGGGCCGGCCGCTTCTGAAAAGCCCGCATCTCTGGCTCGGCGGGGCGCTTGCCGCGGCGATGCAGGCGCCGGTGCTCGTCTGGAACATCGAACACGACTGGCCCAGCTTCCGCTACAACCTGGAAAACCGGATCGGCGAGCAACTGCATGACGGACTCGCCGGAAACCTGGGCAATTTCGTCTTCATGTCGGCGCTGATGCTGTCCCCGACTTTCGTGCTGGCGCTGGCGCGATTCCTTTCGGGGCGGGGAGGGTCGCGCACGCCGTTCGCCCCGGTCGGGCGCTGGGTTTTCGCGATCTCGACCGTGACTTTCGTGGCGCTTTGCGCCTCCAACACGATCCTCTACTACTGGAACATCGTCGCCTACATCTTCCTGCTGCCGGTGGTCGTCTTCTTCATCCGGAGTGGGCTGGAGTTCACCATCCACGCCGTCTATGGCTTGCTGATGGGCGTGTGGATCGTCGGGCTGCAGGCGATCTATCCTTCCTACAAGCTCGGCAACGAGACAACCGAAGTGCGGGACAACGACATCTCGTTCGGGCTTGAGGAAATCGCCGCTATCGTGGCTTCGGAGGAGAAACGCCTCGGCGCGGACATGGTGTTGACTACGGACTACCGCACGGCGGCGCTGCTATCGTTCACGGCCCGGCGGCTCGACATTGCCAATATCGGGCCGCGTGTCGGCCAGTTCGACTTCTGGTTCGATCCGGCTGCGCACAGGGGCCAGAGCGCGCTGGTGCTGGTCGATGACTACCTTTCAGAGGATCGCGGCGTGACGCAGGCCTTCGCGACCGTTACGCCGGTGCGCGAATTCACGATCGAGCGGTTCGGATTTCCGATGCACACCTACCGGCTCGTTTACGCGCTGGGCTATTCCGGTGCGCTGGCGCACTGAGCGGCGGGATGTCCGCTAAGATGCACGCCAAACAAAAAGCGCCGCCCGAAACCGGGCGGCGCAGAGTCGCGAGCGGACGGGGCACCCTCCGCGTCGCGATCACCACGTCTGGTAGGACGATGCGTTGTTGTTCAGCGGCCCGCCGAGCGTCGGCGTGTTGGCCGAGAAGATATTGCAGAAACCGCCGAAGCCGGGATTCTGGCACAGTCTAATCCGGGCGCCGCCGAAGACCTTGATCGAGGTGATCTTGTCGTTCCAGATCGGCGGGATCGCGGGCGCGCTGACGCCGGCATTCGCGCAGACGGACGCGCCCTGGTAATTGGCTCCGTCATAGACGCAGACACGATAGGGCTCGGGCGGGATGACGTCGTAGGAGGATCCCTTGTTGTTGAGCGGCGTCCCGAGGATCGGCACGTTGCCGTTGAAGACGTTGCAGTAGCCGCCGAAGTTGATGTGCTCGCAGAGCCGGAGCGAAGCGCCGCCAAAGGTGCGCAGCGAGGTCACTCTATCGTTCCAGAAGCCCGGAACGGCTGTGGCGCTCGTGCCGGCGTTTACGCAGGTCGACGCGCCGAGATAGTTCGGCAGGTCATAGACGCACACCTGGGATGCCGCAGGCGGCGCGGGCGGCGGCGGGGGAGGCGGCGCACCGCCACCGGGCGGCGTGTAGCCGGGCGTGCCAAAGGTGATCGATCCGCCGCCAGGCAGCGGAATCGTGATGCCAACCTGGACGTCTCCGCCGCCGGAACCTCCCGAGCCGCCCGCCGGAGGGACGCCGAGATAGGTGCGCGACACCCAGCCGTCCGGGCCCTCATGATAGATCCGGCACCAGGTGTTGGGCGCGTTGCATTCGACGACATCGACGACCTCGCCGGCGTAAAGCTGGTCGACAACCGCGAAGCTCGTGCCGGGGCCGGAACGGACATTGACTTGCGCCGTCGCGGCCGCTTCGGCCCCGAACGCCGACGTCGCGGAGGCGGCCAAGGCGGCTGCGGCGAAACCGATACCGCGCAGGTGCCTGAAGTACGTCATGTCCGAATCCTCCACTTCAATTCGACGCATATTCAGCATCGCTCGCCGGGGCGGCATTGATTGACGTCAATAGCGGCGAAAGTGATGCCATGGCGCGTTGCCAAGTACCCGGAATCACGCCTACGATCGGTCGGCTTCGAGGCGCGACCCAGTCAGGGGCGCCGGAAAAACCCAAGAAAGGATCATTACAATGAAGCGCATTTTCCTCGCCGCAGCCTTCCTCCTTGCCGCCGGGGCTCCGGCTTTCGCGCATCTCAATCCGGCCGAGCATGGCTCCTTCCCCGCCGGTTTCTCGCACCCGATGTTCGGCGCGGATCACGTCCTGGTCATGGTTGCCGTGGGCCTGTGGGCCTGGCAGAACGGCGGCAAGGCGATCTGGATCATTCCTACCGCCTTCGTCGGGACCATGCTGTTCGGCTTCGCGCTGGCGCTTGCTGGCGTGCCGGTACCCTTCGTCGAGCCGGCCATCCTCGCCTCGGTCGTGGCGTTCGGCCTGCTGGTCGCGGTGGCGGTGAAGCTGCCGGCCGTTCCCGCGGCGGCGATCGTCGGCGCCTTCGCGCTGTTCCACGGCCACGCCCATGGCGGCGAGATCGGCGCGGCGGGCGAACTTCCCTACGCGGCGGGCTTCGCGCTGGCGACGGCGATCCTGCATGGCGCGGGTATCGGCCTCGGCTTCGGGCTGACCCGGCTGTTCGGGAGGGACGGCCGCGCGGCGGCTGTCGCCCGGGTGCTGGGCGGCGCGACCGCGGCAGGCGGCCTCTACCTCATCGCCGGCTGATCCGCCCCGCGAGACTGCCACCCTGGCTTGGGTAAAAAGCCGGGGCTGGCGCCGCGCGGCGTATCGAGTCATGCTGACGGGACGGAATGTCATCACAGCCGAAGGGAGGTTGGCCGATGCGTTGCTTCACTGTCCTCGGACCGTCGCAAACCGGGAAATCCACGCTGGTGGACAAGCTCGGATCGCTGGAAGGCACGGCGAAGAAATCGGTTTCGCCTTACGGGCTCGGCATTTCGGAGTTCGGATTCCATGACGAGAACTGGTGCGCGATAGACACGTCCGGGTCGATCGAGGCGCTCGCCCACACGCAGGACGCTTTGCTGGCCAGCGACGCCTGCATCCTCTGCGTATCGCCCAATCCGGACGAAGCGGTGCTGGCGGCGCCCTATCTGCGGGTGATCGAGGCGTCGGGCACGCCCTGCATCGTCTTCATCAACCGGATCGACGAGCCGAAAGGCCGCGTGCGCGACATCATCGCGGCGCTGCAGGACTATTGCGGCCACCCGCTGGTGATGCGGCAGGTGCCGATCCGCGAGGGCGACCAGATCGTCGGCGCGATCGACCTGATTTCGGAACGCGCATGGCGCTATCGCGAGGGCCAGACCTCGACCCTGGTGAAGATCCCCGACGAGTTGATCGAGCGCGAGCACGAGGCGCGCGCGGCGCTGCTGGAGCATTTGTCGGAATTCGACGACTGGCTGCTGGAGGAGCTGATCGAGGATCACGAACCGGCCGGCGACGCGGTCTATTCGATCTCGGCGCGGGTGCTCGCCGAGAACAAGGTGATCCCGGTGATGGTGGGCGCGGCGAGCCACAACAACGGCATGATGCGGCTGATGAAGGCCCTGCGCCACGAAGCGCCGCCGGTC
>JBAQHA010000042.1:0-3726 GCA_049288075.1 Oricola sp. | reverse complement strand
TTCACCTTCACGGTGACGCGAAGCGGCGACACCAGTGCCGCCGGCTCCGTCGACTATGCCGTATCGGGCGACGTCGACGGCGCCGACTTCATGGACGGCGTTCTGCCCAGCGGCACCATTGAGTTCGCCGCCGGCGCGAGCAGCCAGACCCTGTTGCTGCTCGTTCACGGCGACACCGCCATCGAAAGCGACGAAGTCTTCACGGTGACGCTGTCCAATGCCTCGGCGGGGTCCGCGATCACGACCGCCAGCGCCCAGGGCACCATCCTGAACGACGATGTGACGCCGCCGCCGGGCACTTTCTTCAGCATCACCGCGCTGGACGCCGCAAAGGCGGAGGGCGACGACGGCACCACGATCTTCACCTTCACGGTGACGCGCGAGGGCGACCTCTCCGCCCCCGGCTCGGTGGAATACAGAACGACCGGCGGCCCCTCGCCCACCGCCAATGCCTTCGATTTCCTGGACGACACGCTGGCGCGCGGGGTCCTGGAGTTTTCCGCCGGCGAAGCGAGCCGGATCGTGTCGGTCGCCGTGACGGGAGACGACGCGTTCGAAGGTGACGAGAACTTCTTCGTTCATATCGAGAACGCTTCCGCCGGCTCCGAGATCACCACCGCGTCCGCCGCTGGCGTGATCCTGAACGACGACACCACGCCGACGACAATCGCCATCGCCGCGGCCGACTCGGTCAAGGCGGAAGGTGACGGCGGCAGCACGCCCTTCACTTTCACGGTCACGCGCAGCGGCGATGTTTCGGAAAGCGATAGCGTCGACTATGCCGTGACCGGCGCGCAGGCCGACGTCGTCGACTTCGTCGGCAGCCTGTTGCCCGCCGGCACCGTGACCTTCAACGCGGGCGAAACCAGCAAGACGATCACCATCGACGTGGCCGGCGACAGCGAAGTCGAGAACGACGAAGACTTCTCCGTGGTCCTCCTGAACCCCGTCGGCGGCGCCGTCATCACGACCGGCAGCGCCGAGGGAACGATTCTCAACGACGACGCCCCGACCCCCGGCTCTTTCTCGATCGCAGCACGTGACACATCCAGAGCCGAGGGAGATGAGGGTGAAAGCACCCCTTTCGCTTTCGAGATTACGCGGACCAGCGATACGGCCGAAGCAGGCTCGGTCTATTTCGAGGTCACCAGCAGCCAGGCCGACGGCTCCGACTTCTCGAACGGCGTTCTGCACAGCGGCTGGATAAACTTCCCCGCCGGTGAGAACTTCAATGTTGTCACGCTCGGGATCTGGGTCGCCGGCGACAACATTGCTGAAGCTGACGAGACCTTCACCGTTACCCTCAGCAACCCCTCGGCCGGGTTCGAGATCGCCACAGCTTCGGCCAGCGCCACGATCCTCAACGACGACGCTGCGCCACCCGCCACCCTTTACGAGATCGCCGCGCTCGACGCCAGCAAGGCCGAGGGCGATGACGGCGTCACCCTCTTCACCTTCACCATTTCGCGCAGCGGTGACCTGACCAACCCGGCCAGTATCGGGTACAGCCTGGCGGGCCACGGCGCCAACCCTGCCAACAGCGGCGACTTCGCCAGCGGCCTCTTCGTGCTGAGCACGGCGACCTTCGCTGCCGGCGAGAGCAGCACCACCGTCAGCATCCGCGTTGCCGGCGACGTCAACTACGAGGCCGATGAAGGCTTCATCGTAACGATCTTCGACCCGTCCCACGGCGGCGCGGTGGTCAGCGGCGGCGACAGCGCGACCGGCACCATCGCCAACGACGATCCGGTACCGATCACCGGATCCTTCTCCATCGCGGCCGATGAAGCGGTGAAGGCCGAGGGCGACAGCGGCATCACGGGACTGACCTTCGTCGTAACACGTTCCGGCGACAGTGCAGCCCCGGCCTCGATCGACTACGCGATGACCGGTGGCGGCGCCGATGCCGGCGACTTCGCCGCCAGCTTACTGCCGGCCGACACCGTCTCATTCGCCGCCGGCGAGACCAGCAAGACGATCACCGTCGCGGTGCGAGGGGACGTTTTGGTGGAGAACGACGAGAGCTTTGTCATCACGCTCAGCAACCCTTCGCCGGGCAGCGACATCACCACGGCGACGGCGGTGGGCACGATCCTGAACGACGACGCGCCGCCGCCGATAACCTACGCGATCTCACCCCTGGACGCGGTCAAGGCGGAAGGCGACGACGACACCACCGCCTTCACCTTCACGGTGACCCGTTCCGACAACATCTCTGTCTTCAGCTCGATCACCTACATCGTCAGGGGCGAGACCGCCGACAGCGCGGACTTTCCCGGCTTCGTCCTGGCCCAGGGCACGGTGAACTTCGCGATTGGCGAAACAAGCAAGACCGTGTCAGTCAATGTCGACGGGGACCTCAGCATCGAAGACGACGAGACCTTCACGGTCAGCCTGATCGACTCGGGGCTGGAGGGTGTGGTTATCGCCACGGAAAGCGCCCAGGGCACTATCCTGAATGATGATTTCGTGCCGGCATCCACCTTGTACTCGATCACCGCGGTCGATGCAGTGAAGGCCGAAGGCGATTCCGGCGCCACCGACTTCACGTTTCTGATTTCCCGCACGGGCGACACCTCCGGCGGCGGTGCGGTCAACTACCGCGTCCGGGGCGACGACATCGACGTCGACGACTTCGGGACCAGCTACCTGCCTGGCGCCGGGTTCAACTTCCTGGCCGGCGAGACCAGCCGGCTGATCACCATTCAGGTCGCCGGTGACAGCGACATCGAAGGAAACGAGGATTTCGTCGTCCTGCTCTCCACGCCTTCACCGGACTCGGGTATCGAAGTCGGGAGCGCCAGCGGCACGATCCTGGACGACGATGCCCCGCCCTCGAGCTTCCTCGCCATCGCCGTGGCCGATGCGGTGAAGGCCGAGGGCGATGCCGGCAGCACTGCCTTCACCTTCACGGTGACGCGCAGCGGCGACACCTCGGGTCCCGGCTCGGTCGACTACAGCCTTTCCGGCGCCGCCGACGCGGCCGACTTCGCGGGCGGCGTGCTGCCCGGCGGCACCGTCATCTTCGCCGCCGGCGAGACCAGCAAGACGATCACCGTCGCGGTCGCCGGCGACGCCGCCTTCGAAGGCGACGAAGGCTTCACCGTCACCCTGTCGAACCCCTCGGCCGGCGCGAGCATCGCCATCGCCGGCGCCGACGGCATCATCGTCAACGACGACGCGGCGCCGCCCGCACCCCTGGTGCTGCTCGCCGCCGACTTCGACAGCCCCGGCGACACCGAGGGCTTCGTCTACCGCGACGGCGCCTTCGGCGGTCTCACTAGCCAGCGCTACGCCAGCGGCGGCTGGGACGACGACGCGCTCAGCGTCTCCCTCGGCGGCATCAACAGCAACTTCGCGCGCGACATCTCCGGCGGCTGGGAAACCAGCTTCAGCCTCGACGAGGAAGGCGAGGTCACGCTCTCCTTCCTCTACGACCTCAATACCGGCAACGACTACGAGACGAACGAGTACACCCAGGTGCTGGTCAGCATCGACGGCGGCACGCCGATCCTGGTCGACCAGCTGACGGGCGACGGCAACGGCGGCCCTGTCATCGCCACCGGACCGCAGAGCTTCAGCGCCCTGCTCGGCACCCTCTCCGCCGGCAGCCACAGCCTCGTCATCGGCGGCTACAACAACCAGAAGACCTGGTACCTGGAACAGAGCAGCCTCGTCATCGACGACGTGCTGGTCACCGTCGCGCCCGACGGCGAGGCGACGCCG
>JBAQHA010000041.1:0-1593 GCA_049288075.1 Oricola sp. | reverse complement strand
GCCCTTACCTACTGCAACACAAGGACAATCCTGTCCACTGGCAGCCATGGGACGGCGAGGCGCTCGCCGCTGCAAAGGAGCTCGACCGGCCGATCCTTCTGTCGATCGGTTACGCCGCCTGCCACTGGTGCCATGTCATGGCGCATGAAAGCTTCGAGGATGACGAAGTGGCCGCGCAGATGAACGCCCTCTATGTCAACATCAAGGTCGATCGGGAAGAACGGCCGGATATCGACCAGATCTACATGGCCGCGCTCACCGCGATGGGAGAGCAGGGGGGATGGCCGCTGACAATGGTGCTGACGCCGGACGGCAAGCCCTTCTGGGGCGGGACCTACTTCCCGAAGGAACCGCGCTACGGCCGACCGGGCTTCACCGACGTGCTCGTCCAGGTCGAGGCGGCCTACAGAAACCGCCGCGACGAGATCGAAAGCAACGCGATGCGGTTGCGAGACCATCTCAAGACCCAGCTCGCAGGCACGGCCGAACCGGGTCTGGTGACGATGGACGCCATCCGCCGGTTCTCCGACACCGTCGTATCGCTCTACGATCCGAAGGCCGGCGGTCTGCGCGGCGCCCCGAAATTCCCGAATGCGCCTTTCCTTGAGACGCTTTGGCGTGCCTGGATGCGCGACGGCGACGAACAGGCCCGCGACCGTTTTCTCGATACCCTGACCGCCATCGCCCTCGGCGGGATCTACGACCACATCGGCGGCGGGCTTGCCCGCTATTCCGTCGACGGCGAATGGCTCGTGCCGCATTTCGAGAAGATGCTCTACGACAACGCCCATTTCATCCGGCATTGCATCTGGGCGCACGCCCGGACCGGCGATGATTTGTTCCGCCTGCGAATCGAAGAGACAATTTCCTGGCTCGTCCGGGAAATGACGATGGAGTCAGGCGGTTTCGCCGCCAGCCTCGACGCCGATTCGGAGGGCGAAGAAGGAAAATACTATATCTGGAGCCGCGAAGAGATAGCCTCCGCCCTCGGCGACGACACCGCACGGGACTTTGCCGCCGCATACGACATCTCGGCTGCCGGCAACTGGGAAGGGCGCAACATCCCCAACCTGTCTGCCCTGCGAAAGGACAGAAGCCGGGCCGCCGCGGAAATCGCCAGGCACGCATCCTCGCGCAACAGCCTCCTCGAGACCCGCCTCGAGCGCGTCCCGCCGGGCCGTGACACCAAGGTCCTCGCCGACTGGAATGGCTACGCGAACCGCGCGATTGCCGAGGCTGCACGTTATTTCGGATCCGAATCGTGGCTGGCACTCGCCGAAAACCAGTTCCGTCGCCTGATCGGTATCCTCCAGGATGAAACCCGCCTCGCCCATGTCTTCGATGGCGAGAAGACCAGCACCTTCGGCTTCACGACCGACTATGCCACCATGATCAACGCGGCGATGTCGTTGTTCGAAGCCACCGGCGCTGCGGTCTATTTGGCGAACGCCCGGACATTGGTAGGCCTTCTCCGCCGGAATCATTTCGATGACGAATCGAGTCGGGGATATTGGATGTCGGAGCGCAACCGTACCGATACACCACTGCTCGCATGGAACGATCTTGACGAGGCGAACCCGTCCGCCACAGCCC
>JBAQHA010000040.1:0-6034 GCA_049288075.1 Oricola sp. | reverse complement strand
GAAATCCTCCAGGCTCTCCGCCCCCGCCGCGCCCTCTGCCGCGAGTGCCGCGACGCTGTCGGGATGGATATCGAAGACCACGCACTCGTGCCCGGCGCGCATCAGCCTGCGCACCATGTTGCCGCCCATCCGCCCGAGACCTATCATCCCGATCTGCATGCCGCTGTCCCTTGCCCGTTTCCCGATTCGGGTCCAGCTTGGCGCAAACATAACGCCTTGTCAGCCTTGACGTCGTCGGCGGGACTCGCGTTGAATCCCGGCCGGGGCTTTTCACATTCAGGAGGAAGGCATGGCTAAGACGGGCGCGATGCTTTGGAACCCCGTGTCGAAAACAATGGCCGTGTTCGAAACCTGCGCCAGCGACGGCGCGGGATTGCGCCTCGCCGTCGAATGGCAAGTCGCACCCGGCGAGAAACTGCCGTCCGGCAAGCACGTTCACGGCGGCCCCGACGGTTATATCGGCGAGCGCTTCGATGTGCTGGAAGGGTCCTGCACGATGATCGTCGATGAACGCAGGATCGACGCAACGGCCGGCGACACGGTCGAGGTGCCGGTCAACACGACGCATGTTCATCCCTGGAACACCGGCGAGGGCTTGCTGCGCGTGCGCCAGGCGATCACCCCGGACAGGCCCAACCTCGAACTGACGTCCGGCGTCGAGCGCTTCTTCGAGGCGCTGGTCGGCTTCAGCCAGCAGGGCAAGGCCGACCGCGAAGGCAATTTCTCGGGCACGCTTCAGCAGGCGCTGAGCGTGCATGACCTGCTGATGCCCTGGACATGGCCGGCCGTCGGGCCGGCCTGGCTCCTGCGCCCGGCCTTCGGCCTCCTCGCCGCGATTGCCCGCGCGCGCGGCCTGTCGGCCTGGTGCGAGCCGGACTGGACACTGCGACCGTAAGACGCCCCGCCCTTGCTGATGCGCCCGACCGGTGCCACATAACACCGACAGCGGATCGGCGGGACGGCTTGTCGCCGCCGGCCGGCCATCGGCCAGTCTGGAGTGTCTGAAATGCAATGGTCGTTTCCGATCGCCAAGGTCGCGGGCAGCGAGATCCGCATCCACCTGACGTTTTTCCTGCTGCTGCTGTGGATCGGCATCGCCCATTTCCAGGAAGGCGGTCAGGCAGCCGCCGTCGATGGCGTTCTGTTCATCGTCGCGGTCTTCGCCTGCGTCGTCCTGCATGAGCTCGGCCACGCCATCGCCGCACGGCGCTACGGCATCAGGACGCCGCGCATCACGCTGCTTCCGATCGGCGGCGTGGCGGAACTGGAACGGATGCCTGAAAAGCCCTCGGAAGAGATCTTCGTCGCCGTCGCCGGCCCGCTGGTCAATGTCGTCATCGCCGCCATTCTGATCCTGGCGCTTGGCGCCCTTCCCGACCTCGCGACGATTTCCTCCATCGAGAACCCGCAGCCGGGCTTCCTCGCCCGCCTCGCCGTGGTCAATATCGTTCTGGTGCTGTTCAACCTGATCCCGGCCTTCCCGATGGATGGCGGCCGCGTGCTGCGCGCGCTTCTGGCGACGCGGTTCTCCCGCGTCCGCGCAACGCAGATCGCGGCGACAGTCGGCCAGATCACGGCCTTCATCTTCGGCTTTCTCGGGCTGCTGTCGGGCAACGTGCTGCTGATCTTGGTCGCCGTCTTCGTCTATATGGCCGCGACGTCGGAGTCCCAGGCCACCACCCTTCAGGCGATTGCGTCGAAGGTCTCGGTGCGCGAGGGCATGATCACCCGCTACGACGCGCTGGGCCCGGCCTCGACGCTCGGCGACGCCGCGGATGCGTTGCTGCGCACCACCCAGCACGAGTTTCCCGTCGTCGACGGCGGCGGCAATCTGCGCGGCGTGCTGACGCGGGCGGCCATGGTCGAGGCGCTGCAGTTGCGCGGCCGCGACGCGCCGGTACATGAAGTCATGACGCGCGACATCCCGACCGTCGCCGAAACCGAGCGTCTAGACGCCGCCTTCAGGCTCCTGCAGGTGAATGGCGCGCCCGCCGTCGGCGTCACCGATCGCGAAGGCCGGCTTGCCGGATATGTCACCGCGGAAAACATCGGCGAACTGATGCTCGTCAGCCAGGCGGTTAACCGCGGCTGACGCGGCGCCGGCCTTTCCTCTTTCGCAATTGCGAAAAAGCCGGTATGAGCGCCACAACGACAATGCCGGGCACAATTGCCCGCCACATCACTTCCGGACACACACTATGGCAATCCGCAACATCGCGATCATCGCGCACGTCGACCATGGCAAGACCACGCTTGTCGACGAGCTTCTGAAACAATCCGGCGTCTACCGGGAAAACGAGCGCGTCCAGGAACGCGCGATGGATTCCGGCGACATCGAAAAGGAACGCGGCATCACCAGTCTCGCCAAGGCCCCCTCGGTGGAATGGAAGGGCACGCGCATCAACATCGTCGATACGCCCGGCCACGCCGACTTCGGCGGCGAGGTGGAGCGCATCCTGTCGATGGTCGATGGCGCAATCGTTCTGGTCGACGCCGCCGAAGGCCCGATGCCGCAGACCAAGTTCGTCGTCGGCAAGGCGCTGAAGGTCGGCCTCAAGCCGATCGTCGCGATCAACAAGATCGACCGCGCCGACGCCCGCGCCGACGAGGTCATCAACGAGGTCTTCGACCTCTTCGCCGCCCTCGACGCGACCGACGAGCAGCTCGATTTCCCGATCCTCTACGGTTCGGGACGCAACGGCTGGATGGCCGAGACCCCGGAAAAGCCGGACGACGCCTCGCTGGCGCCGCTCTTCGATCTCGTCCTCAAGCACGTCCCCGAGCCGACCGTCGCCGAAGGCCCGTTCCGCATGATCGGCACGATCCTCGAGGCGAACCCGTTCCTCGGTCGCATCATCACCGGCCGCATCTATTCCGGTTCGATCAAGTCGAACCAGCCGGTCAAGGTGCTTCGCGGCGACGGCACGCTGATCGAGACCGGCCGCATCTCCAAGATCCTCGCCTTCCGCGGCCTCGAGCGCCAGCCGGTCGACACCGCCCAGGCGGGCGACATCGTCGCCATTGCCGGCCTGTCGAAGGGCACCGTCGCCGACACCTTCTGCGATACGTCGGTTACTGAACCGCTGCATGCGCAACCGATCGATCCGCCGACCGTGACGATGAGCTTCATGGTCAATGATTCGCCGCTCGCCGGCACCGAGGGCGACAAGGTCACGAGCCGCGTCATCCGCGACCGGCTGCTGCGCGAAGCCGAAGGCAACGTGGCGCTGAAGATCGAGGAATCCGACGCCAAGGATTCCTTCAACGTGTCCGGCCGCGGCGAATTGCAGCTCGCCGTCCTGATCGAGACCATGCGCCGCGAGGGCTTCGAGCTCGCGGTCTCGCGTCCGCGCGTCGTCATGCATACCGACGAAAACGGGACGCTGATGGAACCGATCGAGGAAGTCGTCATCGACGTCGACGAGGAGCATTCCGGCGTCGTCGTCCAGAAGATGTCCGAGCGCAAGGCCGAGATGGTCGAGCTTCGTCCGTCCGGCGGCGACCGCGTCCGTCTGGTTTTCTACGCGCCGACGCGCGGTCTTATCGGCTACCAGTCGGAACTCCTGACCGACACCCGCGGCACCGCCGTGATGAACCGGCTGTTCCATGACTACCAGCCCTACAAGGGCGAGATCGCCGGCCGCACCAACGGCGTGCTTCTGTCCAACCAGCCGGGCGAGGCCGTCGCCTACGCGATGTTCAACCTGGAGGATCGCGGTCCGATGATCATCGAGCCCGGCGAGAAGGTCTATCAGGGCATGATCATCGGCATTCACACCCGCGACAACGATCTCGAGGTCAACGTCCTCAAGGGCAAGCAGCTGACCAACATCCGCTCCGCCGGCAAGGACGAGGCCGTCAAGCTCACGCCGCCGATCCGCATGACGCTCGACCGGGCGCTGTCCTGGATCCAGGACGACGAACTTGTGGAAGTGACGCCGAAGACCATCCGTCTGCGCAAGCTCCACCTCGATCCCAACGAGCGCAAGCGTTCGGAAAAGGCGCGCGCTTCCGCCTGATTTCAACAGCGGAAACGGACAAGGCGGGGAGCGCGGCTCTCCGCCTTTTTTTGTGCGCCGGCCCATGCCGGCAACTTTAACATTCTGCCCTTGCTCATTGTGTCGCATACCGAAGTTGACATGCGTCAATGATAGTTCGCCAGCCATTGGATTGTATGTCTTCAATGGGGTGAAGGACGCTGCCTCCATTCAAGAGCAATGTTGGAGGAAAACATGAAAATACCGAAAAATACGAAGCCCTTGGCAGCGACACTGCTTGCAGGTGCGTCCGCATTCACAATTCTCGTCGCGGGAATTGCCGTCGACGGCCACAAGGTGCCGGGCTTTGGCGTCGATGCCGCCTATGCGCAGCAGGGCGGCGGCGGTGGCGGCGGATCCGATGGCGGAGGTGGAGGAGGCGGTGAATCCGGAGGAGGCGGCAGTGGCGGCAGCAATGCTGGCGACGACGGAGGCTCACAGGACGCCGGCAGCGACATGAAGCAGAGCCGCTCCGGCCAGTCGAGTAGCAATCAGGGCGGCAGCGGCGGTTCAGATTCCAGCGGGGGCGGTAGCGATAATGGCGGCGGATCGTCCGCCGGCGGCGAGGGCGGAAAACCGCCAACGGCGGCATCCGACAAGCCGGCGGACGCGGGGAAACCGGCCGATACCGGCAAACCCGACAGCGCCGGCAACCAGCCGACGGACGTGGGTGGCGGCAAGCCCGCCGAACCGGGCAGGCCCGACACCGCCGGTTCGGGCGACGACTACGGCGATCTCTGGGTCGTGCTGCGCGACGCGAACGGTTTGCCGATCTACGTGACCGTCATCGGCGAGCAGGATCAGCCGGTCCTCGCGCCGCAACCGGTCGATGCCAACGGCGTGCCGATCCCGCTGGATCCGGAGGGAGCGCCGCTGCTCGTGCTGCGCGACGTAAACGACGCGGACGGGGACGGCGACACGCTCGAACTGATCGTCGATCCGAATTTCGTCTCGACCTACACCTACACCGACGCGAGCGGCAATCAGGTGACAATCGACGTCACCTACATCAAGGCCGACGGCACGCCGGTCGCATCCGCCGCGGACGCCGTCGCCGACGACAGCGCTGAAAATCCCTACACCGCGGTGCAGGAAGTCGAACTCGGTCGCACCAATGTCAGCCGCGCACCGCTGTCCACACCGAGCCCGAAGGCGGATTCGACGCTCGAAAACGCACTCGCCGAGGCGCTCTATTCGATCAGTCAGGCGACGTCGATCGAGTTCGACGAAGCCGGACGCATCGTCGTGGTGACAGCAGATGGCGAAGCGACCGCGATCGACTCGCCGGTCGAGAACCTTGCCCTCTACAAGTACATTCTCGACGGCGGCACGATCGACCAACTGCCGGCGGATACGAACCTGCTCGACCTGGCGGCTTCGCTCCTCGGCGCGGCATCCGATAAGGAAGAAGCGCTCGATATCGACGAGATCGCCTATCTCAACACCTTCCTGGAAATCGCCGGGACGCTGACGGATGCGGACGGGAACACCTACTACGACTTTTCGACCTTCACCTATGACCGGACGGAATTCGCGGATGTCGAGGTCAGTTGGCTCGAGCCGGCCGGAACCGACGCCGACGGCAATCCGCTATATGTGCTGAGGTCCGATACGATCCTCAACGCCGTGTTCGGCGGCGAGGAACTGACGGCCACCAACATCGACGGATTCACGACGGCGGCGGATGACGCGCGCGCGATCATCGAGTTCGTCCACAGCAACCCGGTTCCGGTCGTCGAGTAAGTCCGGACCGATATCGGCGGCGGGGCCAACGCTCCCGCCGCCCTTCATCATGGCCAAGAGTCCGGATTCGCGTTATCCGGGAATCAAAAGGGTTTTCGGGTTGCTTTTTTTTGCCGCGCCGATTGGCTATAGGCTGGATATTCAACGTATTTTCACCTTGGGAGTCAGTGTGAAAAGTCTTCTTCTTGCAATCACCGCTATGACCCTTGCGACACCGGCATACGCCGGTGAAGCGTCCTCGGTCGCTTATGACT
>JBAQHA010000039.1:0-2712 GCA_049288075.1 Oricola sp. | reverse complement strand
GCTCGGCATCCCCACGGTCGCCGTCTATTCCGACGCCGACCGCGACGCGCTTCACGTGGACATGGCGGACGAGGCGGTGCGTATCGGCCCCGCCGCCGCGAGCCAATCCTATCTCGACATCGGCAAGATCGTTGCCGCGGCCAAGGAGACCGGCGCCGACGCCATCCATCCCGGCTATGGCTTTCTTTCGGAGAACGCGGCCTTCGCCCGCGCGCTCGCCAAGGCGCGCATCACCTTCGTCGGCCCGAACGTCAAGGCGATCGAGGCGATGGGCGACAAGATCGAATCGAAGAAGCTTGCCGCCAAGGCGAAGGTCGCGACCGTGCCAGGCCATCTCGGGGTGATCAAGGATGCCAAAGAGGCGGCCAAGATCGCCGACGAGATCGGCTATCCGGTGATGATCAAGGCGTCGGCCGGCGGCGGCGGCAAGGGGATGCGCATCGCCTGGAACGACGCCGAGGCGAGGGAAGGCTTCGCGCGCTCCAAATCGGAGGCCGCGTCGTCCTTCGGCGACGACCGCATCTTCATCGAGAAATTCGTCACCGAGCCGCGTCACATCGAGATCCAGGTGCTGGCCGACAGCCACGGCAACGCGATCTGGCTCGGCGAGCGCGAATGCTCGATCCAGCGGCGCAACCAGAAGGTCATCGAGGAGGCGCCGTCGCCGTTCCTCGATACCGAGACCCGCAATGCGATGGGCGAGCAGGCCGTCGCGCTGGCGCAGGCCGTCGGCTATACCTCCGCCGGCACGGTCGAGTTCATCGTCGACAAGGACCGAAATTTCTACTTCCTCGAGATGAACACCCGGTTGCAGGTGGAGCATCCGGTGACCGAACTGATCACCGGCGTCGATCTTGTCGAGCAGATGATCCGCGTCGCCGCCGGCGAGTACCTGTCGATCACGCAGGACGACGTCAGGCTGAAGGGCTGGGCGATGGAAAGCCGGCTCTACGCCGAGGACCCGTACCGCAACTTCCTGCCTTCCACCGGTCGGCTGACGCGCTACCGCCCGCCGGCGGAAGGCGAGCGTATCGACGGCGCCATCGTGCGCAACGACACCGGCGTCTTCGAAGGCGGCGAGATATCGATGTTCTACGACCCGATGATCGCCAAGCTCTGCACCTGGGCGCCGACGCGCGACCAGGCGATCTTCGCGATGCGCGAGGCGCTGGATTCCTTCGAGGTCGAGGGGATCGGCCACAACCTGCCGTTCCTGTCCGCCGTGATGGACCATCCGCGCTTCCAGTCCGGAGCGATCACCACCGCATTCATCGCCGAGGAATATCCGGACGGTTTTTACGGCGCGACGCTTTCCGAGGATTCGCTGCGCCTCGTCGCCGCGACGGCCTCGATGGCGTCGTGGATCGCCAGCCGGCGCCGCTCCTTTATCAGCGGCCGCATGGGCAAGGGTCACGCCGCCGAACCCGCCGAAACGCCGGTGGTGGTGCGGCTTGCCGCCGAGGAATTCGACGTCACCATCGACGACGACGCAACGCGCGGCTTCTACGACGTCGACGACCTGACCTCGCCGCAGCATGGCGAGTGGGGCAACCCGGTCTGGCTGAAATTCGCCGACGAGGACGAGATCCGCGCCTACCAGATCGCCTGGCGGCCGGGCGACAGGCTGGCGAAGATCTTCGCCGAAACCGACGAGGAAGGCCACTGGAACGAGATCGCGGCGATGAAGATCGCGCCGATCCCCGGCGGCTTTCGCGTCCGCTATCGCGGCGCCGACCTGAAGGTCCAGGTGATGCCGCCGCATGTGGCCGCGCTTGCCGCCAAGATGCCCGAGAAACAGCCGCCGGACACCTCCAACCTGCTGCTCTGCCCGATGCCGGGCCTGGTGATCGCGCTGCATGTCAAGGAAGGCGACGAGGTCCAGGAAGGCCAGGCGCTGGCGATGATCGAGGCGATGAAGATGGAAAACGTGCTGCGCGCCGAAAAGGCCGGCCGGGTGTCGAAGATCCCAGTCGAAGTCGGCGCGAGTCTCGCCGTCGACGCGGTGATCATGGAGTTTGAGAGATGACGACAGGCGCGCTCCATTCTCCCCCCTTGCGGGGGAGATGTCGCGAAGCGACAGAGGGGGGACTGATGTCGAGACAAGCTGTCAGTTCGCAACTCCGTGCCGATGCGAAGCGGATGCGCAAGGACATGACGGAGCCAGAGCGCCGGCTTTGGACGCAGCTGCGGGTCCATCGCCTGATGGGTCTGGGGTTTCGTCGCCAGATGCCTGCTGCCGGTTATATCGCTGATTTTGCCTGTCCGAAACACAGGTTGATCGTCGAGTTGGACGGGACGCAGCATGCGGAAGCCGCGGCGCTCGCCTCGGACGCGAAACGAACGCGCAAGCTTGGCCGGACCGGCTGGACTGTCATCCGGTTCTGGAACCATGAAGTGATGAACGAACTCGACGCCGTCTGCGATCATATCGTGGCGACGGTGCGCGAGATCGGAAAGGAAGAGTTCGATGGCTGAGTACCCCCCTCTGTCCCGTTGGGACATCTCCCCCGCAAGGGGGGAGAATGGAGCGAAACCGCCAAGCGCCGCGTCCTGTGATCTTGTCCAGAAAATGAGGCAGCGCCCCATTCTCCCCCCTTGCGGGGGAGATGTCGGCGCAGCCGACAGAGGGGGGCCTTCCCATGTCTAAAACCACCCGCGACTGGCTCGACCTCGCCGCAAAGGAACTCAAGGCCGATCCCTCCACTCTCGACT
>JBAQHA010000038.1:0-2716 GCA_049288075.1 Oricola sp. | reverse complement strand
TCTATATCGTGGCCAGCCTCACCGACTTCTTCGACGGCTACCTGGCGCGCAAGTGGAAACAGACATCGAATATCGGCCGGATGCTCGACCCGATCGCCGACAAGCTGGTCGTCTCGGTCGTGCTGCTGCTGCTGGCCGCGGAGGGTTCGCTGAAGAACTGGAGCCTGTGGGCGGCGGTCATCATCCTGTGCCGCGAGATCCTCGTCTCGGGCCTGCGCGAGTATCTGGCCTCGTTGAAAGTGTCCGTGCCGGTGACGTGGCTCGCGAAATGGAAGACGGCGATGCAACTGGTCGCCATCGCTTTTCTTCTCGCCGGACCTGCCGGCGACAAGGTCGTGCCCTATGTCACCGAGACGGGCCATGTGCTGCTGTGGCTTTCAGCGCTGGTCACGCTCTATACCGGCTGGGACTATTTCCGCTCCGGCCTGAAACACATGATCGAGGATTAGGCGGACAGAAATGACGAAACTGGTCTATTTCGCCTGGGTGCGCGAACGCATCGGCGCGAGCGAGGAAGAAATCGACCTGCCGGCCGATGTGAAGACCGGCGCGGACCTGCTCGCCTGGATGAAGACGCGCGGCGAGAACTACGAGACGGCGCTGGCGATGGAAAAGGCGATCCGCATCGCCGTCGACCAGGAGCATGTCGACCATGACGAGCCGCTCGGGAGCCCGCGCGAGATCGCGCTGTTTCCGCCGATGACAGGGGGCTGACGGTGGCGGTCGAACCCGTCATCCGCGTCCAGGCCGACGACTTCGACATCGCCGCCGAAAGCGCGCGGCTGAGCGACGGCCGGCCGGATGTCGGCGCCGTCGTCACTTTCACGGGCCTGTGCCGCGACGAAGGCGGTGCGCTCGCCGCGCTGGAACTGGAGCATTATCCCGGCATGGCCGAGGCCGAGATCGGCCGCATTGCCTTGCAGGCGATCGAGCGCTGGCCGATCACCGGCCTGACCGTGATCCACCGGCACGGCAAGATCGCGCCGGGCGAAAACATCGTCCTCGTGGTCACCGCCTCGGCCCACAGACAGGCAGCCTTCGACGCGGCGAATTTCCTGATGGATTTCCTGAAAACGCGCGCGCCCTTCTGGAAAAAGGAACACCGCAAGGACGGCAGTTCGGGGGAATGGGTCGATGCGAAGGACGCCGACGACGAAGCCGTTGGGCGGTGGTGATCTGAAATTTGGATCGGAGAACTGGTGGAGCCGAGGGGAATCGAACCCCTGACCTCGTCATTGCGAACGACGCGCTCTCCCGACTGAGCTACGACCCCATCAACAAGTATGCGATCTTGTGCACTCAGCCGGATTTGTCCAGAGGGACGATGCGTTTTCGATCAGGCGAGCGTAAAGGTTCCCGCCGCGACCGCGACGAAATGGCAGGCCGAGGCGGCCAGCACGAAGCCGTGCCAGATGGCGTTCTGGAATTTCAGTCCGTGCCACCGGTGGAAGACAACGCCGATCGTGTAGAGCAGGCCGCCGGCGAGGATCAGCATCGACACGGCGAAGGGCATCTTGTCGAAGATCGGCCATGCCAGCGTCAGGCTGGCCCATCCGAGCACCAGGAAGATACCCACGGTGATGCCTTCCAGCCTGTGTCCGAAGGCGAACTTGGCGAGGGCGCCGAAGATCGCGGCGACCCAGACGAAGAGAAGCACGCCATAGGCGAAGGCGCTGCCGATCAGAATCACCAAAGGCGTGTAAGTGCCTGCGATCTTGAAGAAAATCGCCGCCTGATCGAACTTGCGCAGGACCTGCTTCCGTCCCGTATGGGAAACCATGTGATAGGATGCGGAAACCGAAAACAGCGTAATCACCGTCGCGCCGTAGATGGCGAGCGCGCTCGTCGACAGAATATCGAGATTGGGAATGGCTGCGACGAGCAGGATGACGACGCCGGTGACGCTGGCGGCGATCCCCACGACATGGACAATGCCGTCGGCGATACGTTCCGCGCGTGTATAATCCGGGTAGGCCATCGTTTCTCGCATCGAGCGCATGTCGTTTTCCTACACCGCCAATTGAGCCAAGACTGTGTTAAATCCCCGTGAAGCCATTTTGTCGCACCGCACAACACGCCATGCGTTGACGGTCGTCAATCAGACGGAGCCTTTCATGAAAGACGCGATCGCCGCCCTGCCCCTCGACGCCTATCCGGCGCGCACGCCGCAGACGCTGCGCTACAACGACATGGACCGGGCGGGACACGTCAACAACGCCATCTATTCGACGCTCTACGAGGCGGGCCGCGTACCGATCCTTTACGATCCGGAGCGGCAGATGCCGCCGGACGGCTGCCATATCTCGATCGTACGGATCACCATCGACTACCTGGCAGAGATGACGTGGCCGGGAGACGTGACGATCGGCAGTGGCGTCAGCCGGATCGGCAATTCGTCGGTCGGCTTCCTGCAGGCAATTTTCCTGGAAGGCCGCTGCTGTTCGGCGGCGGAGTCGATCGTCGTGCTGACGAATTCGGCGACGCGACGGTCGGAGCCCCTGCCCGCCCATGCGCGCGACCATTTCGAGCGATTGCTGTTCAAACAGGGCGCATGAAAAAACCGGGCTCGACGGCCCGGTTTTCCGATTTTCAGCGATCGTTGCCGGATCAGCCGACGATATCGCAGCCGGCGAACCAGAAGGCGATTTCCTCGGCGGCCGTTTCCGGGGCGTCGGAGCCGTGCACCGAGTTTTCGCCGATCGACAGGGCGAAATTC
>JBAQHA010000037.1:0-4152 GCA_049288075.1 Oricola sp. | reverse complement strand
CCTTTTCGCGCGCGGCGAGCGCCGCCTGCACGGCCGGATGCCTGTCGGTCTCGATGCCCGGATCGCCGCCCAGCGCCGCGAGCGCGCCGCTCACGGCTTCGTCGGCCGCCGCCAGCGCGTCCTTGGCGCGGGTCAGGTTGCGCGTCGTTTCGTCGAGCGTCGCGCGGGTGGCGATGCCCTGCGTCGCCAGCGCGCCCTGGCGCTTGGCGTCGCCCTCGTAATAGGCGACGTCGTTGGCCGCGGCCTGTTGCTGGGCGAGCGCCTGGCTGTAGGTGGCGCGCAGCTGGCCGATATTCAGCCGCGCCGCGGCGAGCGACGCGTCGGCCTGAGCCAGCGCGATGCGATACGGCTCGGGATCGACCACGAACAGCACGTCGCCCTTGTGCACGACGCCGTTGTCGATGACGTTGCTCTCGATGATCCGGCCGGTCGCGTCCGAGGCGATGGTGACCTTGGCCTGGCGCAGATAGGCGTTCTCGGTCTCCTGGTAGCGGCCGCCGGTCACCCAGACATAGCCGCCGCCCGCCACGAGCAGGACCGGCAGCGCCAGCATCATCGCCCTGCGCATCGACATGCGCTTCTTCCTGGTTTCCGCTTCCTGCTTTTCCCAGACGTCGCCGGTTTCGGTTGCGGGTTCTGCCTTCGTCATCGCGTTCATCTTGCCGTTTCCTTGCTGTCCCCGGGAACGCCGCCGCAGCCATGGTCGCCGTCGGACAGGTTCTCGCAAATCGTCTTGAGCGCGGCGATCAGCGCCGCGCGTTCATCCGCCGTCATGCCGGCAAAGGCCGCTTCGTAGACGTCGGCCGCCACGCTCTTGATCTTGCCGAACACCTCGCGCGACTGGTCGGTCGGAAAGACCATGCGCACGCGCCGGTCATTGGCGTCGGCGCGCCGCTCCACCCAGCCGCCTTCTTCCATCCGGTCGAGCAGCCGCGACACGCTGATCGGCTCGATATCGAGGAATTCGGCCAGCCGCGCCTGCGCCGCGCCCTCTTCCTTGACGAGCAGGACCAGCAGCCGCCATTGCGCCGACGACAGGCCGAATTCGCCGGCGCGCGCCTCGAAGCGCTTGCGCAGGAGACGCGCCGCGTCATGCAGCAGGAAGCCCAACCCGTTTTTGTAGTCCTCTTTCATGAGCGCGATATATTATAAGCATGCTTAGGTTTCAAGTGCTGCAATGCAACAATCCTTTATTGAAGGTTGACACCGATCAATGTGGCCGGCGGCGTCCCGCGCGAAACTCGTCGCGATCGAAGTGACCCTCCCAAAGGATATCGCCGCCATGAACAGAATTCCCGGCACGCTTCTGCCCGCGCTCGCGCTCCTCTCCGCCCTTGCGGCCGCGCCTGCCGTGGCCGGCGACTGCACCGGTTACGTCGTCGGCGTGCGCCCGGTCAGCCAGTACAATCACGCCGCCGGCAACGGCTTCCTGGCGGTGCGCACCGGCCCGGGCTCCAACTACCGGCAGATCGGCGAACTCTATGCCGGCGACGAGGTTTCGGTGTGGAGCCGCTCCGGCAACTGGTACCAGGTCGCCTGCATGTCGGGCCGCTGCGTCGACCCACTCTGGGGCCAGCCGTCGCCGCAGGGCTGGGTGGCGCGCAAATATGTAAGCGCCGCCGGCGTCTGCCCGTAACGCACCCGGAAAAACCCGCTTCCGCGCGGCCGCCTTTGCGCCTATATGGGCGCCATGACGCAGACACCTCTCAAGAACATCCGCAACTTCTCCATCGTCGCCCATATCGACCACGGCAAGTCGACGCTCGCCGACCGTCTCATCCAGATGACCGGGTCGCTCGAACTGCGCGAGATGAAGGAGCAGGTGCTCGACACGATGGATATCGAGCGCGAGCGCGGCATCACCATCAAGGCCAACACCGTGCGCCTCGAATACGACGCGCGCGACGGCCAGCATTACGTGCTCAACCTGATCGACACGCCCGGCCATGTCGACTTCGCCTACGAGGTCTCGCGCTCGCTTCGCGCCTGCGAGGGTTCGCTCCTCGTCGTCGACGCCTCCCAGGGCGTCGAGGCCCAGACGCTCGCCAATGTCTACCAGGCGATCGACGCCAATCACGAGATCGTCTGCGTGCTCAACAAGGCCGACCTGCCGGCCGCCGAGCCCGAGCGCGTCAAGGAGCAGATCGAGGAGGTGATCGGCCTCGACGCTTCCGAAGCGCTGCTGATTTCGGCCAAGACCGGGCAGGGCGTCGAGGAGGTGCTGGAGGCCATCGTCACGAAGCTGCCGCCGCCGCACGAGGGCGATGCGTCGAAGCCGCTCAAGGCCATGCTGGTCGATTCCTGGTACGACGCCTATCTCGGCGTCATCGTGCTGGTCCGCATCATCGACGGCGTCATGAAGAAGGGCCAGACCATCCGCATGATGGGCACGGACGCCAAGTACCCGGTCGACCGCGTCGGCGTGCTGACGCCCAAGCTGGTCGTCGTGCCGGAACTCGGCCCCGGCGAGCTCGGCGTCTTCACCGCCTCGATCAAGGAAGTGGCCGACACCCGCGTCGGCGACACCATCACCGAGGACAAGCGCCCCTGCGCCGAGATGCTGCCGGGCTTCAAGCCGGCCCAGCCGGTGGTCTTCTGCGGCCTGTTCCCGGTCGACGCCGACGATTTCGAGGACCTGCGCTCCGCCATCGGCAAGCTGCGCCTCAACGACGCCTCTTTCTCCTTCGAGATGGAGACCTCGGCCGCGCTCGGTTTCGGCTTCCGCTGCGGCTTCCTCGGCCTGCTGCACCTGGAGATCATCCAGGAGCGGCTCTCACGCGAATTCGACCTCGACCTGATCGCCACCGCGCCTTCGGTCGTCTACCGCATGCACATGACCGACGGCACCATGAAGGAGCTGCACAACCCGGCCGACATGCCGGACGTGGTGCGCATCGCCGCCATCGAGGAGCCGTGGATCAAGGCGACGATCCTGACGCCGGACGACTATCTCGGCTCCATCCTGCAGCTCTGCCAGGACCGCCGCGGCGTCCAGACCGACCTCTCCTATGTCGGCACGCGCGCCATGGTCACCTACGAATTGCCGCTCAACGAGGTCGTGTTCGATTTCTACGACCGGCTGAAGTCGATCTCCAAGGGCTACGCCTCCTTCGACTACACGCTGCACGGCTACCGCGAGGGCGACCTGGTCAAGATGTCGATCCTCGTCAACGAGGAGCCGGTCGACGCGCTCTCCATGCTCGTCCACCGCGCGGCGGCAGAAAAGCGCGGCCGCGTCATGTGCGAGAAGCTGAAGGACCTGATCCCCCGCCACATGTTCAAGATCCCAATCCAGGCCGCCATCGGCGGCAAGGTCATCGCCCGCGAGACCATCGCCGCGATGCGCAAGGACGTCACCGCGAAATGCTACGGCGGCGACGTCACCCGCAAGCGAAAATTGCTCGACAAGCAGAAGGAGGGCAAGAAGCGCATGCGCCAGTTCGGCAAGGTCGAGATCCCGCAGGAGGCGTTCATCCAGGTGCTGAAGGTGGGGGAGTGAGAACGGGGCTATGCTGACCCGGCAACGCGATAGCGCAGGAGTGCAATACTCATCTGGGCAAATCCATCGACAGTTACGCCAATTCGCCTCGAGCATTCAGATTACGGACCCGAAGGCAACTGAGCGTCGTTTAGAATTCTGCAGAGAACTTCTCGAGCAAGGTGCATTAGCAGTTGAGGGGCATGAACAACTCGATCTGGTCGATGTTTCCGATTCAATAAGACATTACGCTGCAAGCGCGCTCTATATGCTGCTCATGCCCCAATCTAGGCGGCAAAAACTGTCTGCTTATTTCACCCCGCCATTTGTAACGGAGCATATCGTAAATCGCGTCGTTTCTTTTGGATACGATCCCCTTCACGACACGGCTCTTGACCCTGCTTGTGGAGGTGCAGCTTTTTTAGTGCCCCTAGTGCGGCGCATTCGCGAAACGGCAACCGCCTGCAAATGGAAGGAAGAGGACATCCGCGATTATGTCTCTAGCGCGATTCTTGGAATCGAGATCGAGCCGGGATTGGCTTCCCTTTCGCGTCTCCTGATAGCAGATGCGCTTGGAGATAGGACCTTGAGTGACTCGCGATCCATTCGCGAATTAGTAATTCGGGGAAACGCGTTACGAGAACCGGCTTCTGAAAAGAAATTCGATCTTGTGG
>JBAQHA010000036.1:0-1636 GCA_049288075.1 Oricola sp. | reverse complement strand
GCGCGATGCAGGACGCGCCGATCGCGGCCGTCGCCCCGGTGTTCGGCCAGGACGGCGAGGGGTTCGCCGAGCGGCTGCGCGCAAACGGCTATACGGTCGTCTCCACCGACCAGTCGATTAGCGCTGTCGCGGAAGCCTCTGGCAAATCGGCCACCGAGATCCTTGCCATGCTCCCCGCCGCGGGAAATGCGCAGGCGCAGTGATCCGCTCGCGCATCGACCGCGTATGAAGCATTGGAATGCCGATGGCCTCGCTCAGCGCGACGGCATTCCGTTCATGGATGGTATCCTGACCATTCGACTTGCCGCGCTGCTCCCTCGCAGCGCGGCTTTTTTTATGCCGAAAGCGCAGCCGAGATGGATTCGACCACTTTCCTCGCCTCGACCGGGAGATCGCCGCGCTTCGGCGCGAACAGGCAGGCTTGCGATTGCAGGATCACGCCGTCCTCCAGCACCTTCAGGTGGTTGGCGCGCAGCGTCGAGCCGGTCGAGGTGATGTCGACGATCACGTCGGCCTGGCCGGCGGCCGGTGCGCCTTCGGTGGCGCCGAGGCTCTCGATGATGCGATAGAGCTGGATGCCGTGCGTCTGCGAGAAATGCTGCTGCGTCAGCCGCCAGTATTTCGTCGCGATGCGCAGCCGCCGCCCGTGCCGGTGGCGGAAATCGGCGGCGACAAGGCCCAGATCGGCCATCGTCTCGACATCGAACCACGGTTCCGGCACGGCGACGACGACATCGGCATGGCCGAAGCCGAGTTGCGCCAGCCGCTCCACGCGGTTCTCGCTGTCGGGCAGACCCTCGCGCACCAGGTCCTCGCCGGTCACGCCGAGATCGATCGAGCCGTTGCCGAGTTCGCGCGCGATTTCCGACGCCGACAGGAATGCGACCTCCACGCCCGCGTGGCCGAGGACGGCGGCGCGATAGGTGCGCGAATCCTTCGGCGGATCGACCGGGTAGCCCGCCCGCTCCATCAGCGCCAGCGCCGCTTCCTTGAGCCGCCCTTTCGACGGGACCGCGATGGTGATCGGTTCGCTCATTTGGCGTCTCCGGTCATTGCCGCGACGCGGTCGAGCCAGACGGAGAAGCCGACGCCCGGCACCGCGCTCTGCGCGCCGAGCATGGTGAGCAGCCGGTCGTAGCGCCCGCCGCCGGCGAGCACCTGGCCGTCGGGTGCGGCGATCTCGTAGACCAGCGCCGTGTAGTAATCGAGCGCGCGGCCGAAGGCGGCATCGTAGGAGACCGCGCCCGTATCGACGCCGGCCTTGTCCATTTGCGCCTCGCGCGCGGCGAAGTCATCGATGGTCGTATCCATGGAAAGGCCGTGCCCGGCCGCGAAGGACCGCAACGCCTGGGCGGCCCCGGCGAGCGGCGTGTCGATGGCGAGGAAGGCGCGCAATGTCGAAAGCGCGGCGGCGTCGGGCGCGACCTCCGCCGCGTCGAAACGGGCGAGCAGCCGGTCGGCGATCTCGCCGGCGTCGCGTCCGCCGGAATTCAGAAGCCCCGCATTGCGCAGCCGCATGACCAGCGCGTTGACCAGCGCGCCGCGATCGCGCGCCTCGGCCGGTTCCAGGATGTCGGCCGGCACGTCCGGCGGCGGGGAGGGGTGGGCGAGCGCCTCGAGCGCGGCGTCCAGCGAT
>JBAQHA010000035.1:0-1771 GCA_049288075.1 Oricola sp. | reverse complement strand
CGCTGCGCCGCCCCGAAGGGGTTGGCGAAGTAGCCCTTCGTCAGCCCCGTCTCCGTCGTCGTGCCCCGGGACATGGCGGCGCCCTCGCGGAACACGGCGAGCGCCGCCTCGGCCGTCGGGAAGTGCTCGATCACCGGATGGCCGGCGTCGACCGGCTCGTGGTTGTTGGCGTACAGAAGGAGGTCGACCGGGTAGCCGTGGAGGACCTCGTCGAGGGTCGTGACGGGCAGGACGACGCGCGCGTTGACGCGGTTGGCGGCCATGATGATCGAGCGGTCGAGCTGCCCGAAGGCGTACCCCTGCTGCAGGTCGTCGAGGCGCACGAAGGCACCGATCTCGGTGCCGTACCCCCGCAGACCACCGGCCTCGTCGATCTCGAGGCTGCCCATGTCGTCGGCGACGACGCGCAACTCGCGCAGCCGGCCGGCACCGATCACGCGCAGGGCCTCGAGCGTCTCCGACTTGCCGGTCGCCGTGTCGCCGATGATGAGCACGTTCGCCTCGCGACCGTCGTCGAGGGCGACGCGCGCGAAGGCGCCGTGGAAGGGCATGAGGCCGCGCTTCATCACGGCCACGTTGTGGAGCGTGAGCACCATCTTCTTGACGTAACCGAAGTACCCGAAGCGATCCTCGAGCGGCACCGCGGCGACCAGCAGCCGCGAGCTCTCGTCGTCGTGGTAGACGGTGGGCTGCTCGCCGAAGCGGTCGAGCGCCGCCGCGGGGGCCCCGAAGAGATACACGGCGTCGGGGCCGGCGGCGATCTCCTCGTCGCTGGCGATCTCGAAGAGGTTGGCGAGGCTGAGGCCGAGGCCGGCGAAGCGCTGGTGGAAGTACACGAAGACCGTGAGCCGGCCGACGAGCGCCGGATAGCAGAGCCACTGCTCGCGCTCGAGGGTCAGCCCGTCGAGCGGGTTGTCGGCGACCTCGAGGAAGCGGCCGCTGCGCGCGTTCATCGGCGGGTCGAGCAGGAGCGGCGGGTACATGAGCAGGTGCCGCACGAAGGGCACCCCGCTGAGGAGCTCGCGGTAGCGCGCCGGCACCGGCCAGCGCCGCTGCACGGCGATGACCCCGACCTCGCAGCCGGCCGCCACCTGGCGGTACACGCGCGGGTGGGTGCCGGTGATGTTCTCGACCACGTCGCGATAGAGGGCGCGCACCAGACCACCCAGGGTCTCGACCGTCTCGTTGAAGGTGCGGTACGGGCGCGACGCCTCGTCGCCGATCTCGGTGTGACGGATCATGAAGCGGTCGTAGCTGCGCCAGAAATCGTAGAGCCCCTCGACGAAGGCCTGCAGGCGCGCGCGGCGTGCGAGGAGGTCGTGGTGGCCTCCGGTGACGCTCACGAAGCGCTCGAGCGGGTTGTTGGCGAGCAGGCGCAGCAGGTCGAGGAGCTGTGCGCGACACTCGTCGGCCTCACCTTCGAGGCCGAGGGCGGCAAGCGCTCCCGGATCCTGTGCCTCGAGCCGGTCGACGTACAGGTGGACGACGCGGGCGAAGGCCGCGCTCTCGGCCAGCTCCTGGGTGGTGCGGCAAAGACCACCGTCGGTGTGCAGGACGGCCTGACGCTCGTCGATGTCGAGTCGCTGCTGAGCCATGGAGACGGACTCTACCATGCCCGCTGCGGCCCGCCTCGAAGCCGCCGACGGCCGCGGAACGGGACCGCCGGGGCGGCCGGCATCAGTCTCGCGGAGCGCCGGCGGGGCGGGCGCCGACGAGGATCCACGAGACGTGGTGGTGCACCGAGCCGTCGATCTGCGGCTCGATGTACTCG
>JBAQHA010000034.1:0-3558 GCA_049288075.1 Oricola sp. | reverse complement strand
CCGGATATGTGGAAGGTCAGGTCCGGTGCCAGCGCTGCCAGGGGCGGCGCGGGGTCCTCGTGCAGGCACCCGTAGACATTGTCCTCGATGATAAGAAGATTGTACCTGCGCGCAATCATCGCGATCTGGTGGCGGCGTTCCTCCGGCATGACAGCGAGGGTCGGGTTCTGTTGTGCCGGCATCAGGAAGACGATCTTCGGATGCTGCTGGGCGCAGATGTGCTCCAGCGCGTCCGGAATTGCACCATACTGGTCGATCGGTACGCTCACCGGACGCCGCCCCATCATCTGCGCGGCCCGCGGCACATTCGCGTAGCTGAGTTCCTCGACGGCGATCCGGTCGCCTGGCACGGTCATGGCCGCGATTATGGCGACAATTCCGGAATGGACACCCTGCACCGGGGCGATATTGGCCGGGTCCGGCCGCCAGTGACGATTGGAGAGCCATTTTACGCCGGCCTGCGTCCAGCTCGGCGCGACGGCACGAATATAGTCGGAAGCCTGTTGTGGATGGTCGCGCAGGATTTCCGCGGTCATCCGCTCAAGGGTGTTCGTGATCGGTAAAAGCGGTGCGGCCGACGCGTCGAAGCGGATCATTTCGCCGGAATCGTATCCTTCCGGCGTGTTCGAATTGGCCTCGGTGGAGAAGTGGGATGTTCGCGACGCGGCCGACACGACATCACCGCGATCGCTGACATAGGTTCCGCGACCGACTTCCCCCGACACCAGCCCGCGTTCGCGGACAATCGAATAGGCGCGACCTACGGTCCCGACCGTCACGCCGAGATCGTAGGCAAGGTTGCGTTGCGGCGGCAGTTTGGTGCCGATCGTCAGATCGCCGTTCTCGATCGCGTCCTCGATGCGTTCCGCGAGGCGGATATAGAGCGGGCCTTCGCCGGCGTTCAGGTCTGGAAGCCAAGTTGTCATGGTTACAATTATTATATTGAGAGCAATTTCGAGTCAATGTACGCACACATTGCATCCATTAACTCCAGAAAGGGTCAGGACAATGGTGTCAATTGATACAATTATCCCGAACAAGGGCCCTGTACGCATCGGTTACAGGACGTTTGCCGGCATTGGCGCGGTGCCACTGCATGTTTGGCTGAAAGTCTTCGTGGCGATCATGCGCGCGCGTCTGGCGAAACAACGAACGCGCCGGGATCTGCGCCATCTTTCCGAAGATCAGTTGCGCGACATCGGCATCACGCGCTCCCAGGCTCGCTTCGAGGCCGACAAGCCGATCTGGTGGTATCGCCGCTAACGGCGGCTAACAGGAAGTCCGGCCCGCGGACCAGGCGGCAACGTCGCCGGTGATGCGGGCCGAGACCGCCGACGCCATGAGCGGCCCGTAGGTCGTGGTCGTCACCGGATTGCCCGACGCCTCGATGACAAGCTTCGGCAGTCCCGTCGCCTTGCCGCGCTCCACGACGAGCAGGCGGGGATTGCCCGTGCGCGTGTCGAGTTCGGGGATGATGGCGAGCCCCTGGAAATCCTTGTCGCCGGACTTGACCCAGCAGGTTTGCGCCTTTTCGTTGACGGTCTGCAGCATCGCGATGGCGCGCGGCGACGGACCGCCGGGTGCGAGGGTGTTCTTCGCTCCGCTCCCGGTGCAACCGGCGACGGCGAGCGCGCTCAACAATGCCGGTATGGTGCGCTTCAAGCGGCCGCCTTGCCGACAAGGCCGAGCGCGCTCTCGAAGATTCCGCGCCCGTCGGCGCCGCCATGGGCGGGCTCGATCAGGTTTTCCGGATGCGGCATCATACCGAGCACATTGCCGGCTTCGTTGACGATGCCGGCGATGTCCTCGATCGAGCCGTTCGGATTGGTGCCCTGTGCGTAGCGGAACACGACCTGTCCATTGCCGTTCAACCGCGTCAGCGTTTCGGCGTCGGCGAAATAGTTGCCGTCATGATGGGCGACAGGGCAACGGATGATCTGGCCCTGCGCATAAGTGCCGGTGAAGGCCGTGTCGACATTGACGACTTCGAGCTTCACTTCCCGGCAAACGAATTTCAGCGAGGCGTTGCGCATCAACGCGCCCGGCAGCAATCCGGCCTCGACCAGGATCTGGAAGCCGTTGCACACGCCCATGACCCGGACGCCGGCTTGCGCCTTGCGGCGGATGGCGTCCATCACCGGCATGCGGGCAGCGATCGCTCCGCAACGCAGATAGTCGCCATAGGAAAAGCCGCCCGGAATGACGACGAGGTCGACGTCCGGGATTTCGGTGTCGGTCTGCCAGACGGTGACCGGCGCCTTGCCGGATATCTTGGTGATCGCCGCGATCATGTCGCGGTCGCGATTGAGGCCGGGAAGCAGGATGACGGCGGTCTTCATGCCTGTGCGATCTCCACCGCGTAATCCTCGATCACGGTGTTTGCCAGCAGCTTCTCGCACATAGCCTTGATGTCGGCTTCGGCCTTGGCGCGGTCCTTCGTGTCGAGCTCGACGTCGAAAACCTTGCCCTGGCGCACCTTTTCGACGCCTGCGAAGCTCAGCGCGTGCAGTGCGCCCTCGATGGCTTTTCCCTGCGGGTCGAGGACGCCGTTTTTCAACGTAACGGTAACGCGTGCCTTGATCATGGTTCTGTCCGGATGCGCTATTTCACCAGGACCGGCCCTTTCGGGCGCGGCGTTTCGGTTTCATTCATGATGCCGAGGCGGCGGGCGACTTCCTGATAGGCTTCGACCAGTCCGCCGAGATCGCGGCGGAAACGGTCCTTGTCGAGCTTCTCGTTGGTCTTGATGTCCCACAACCGGCAGCTATCGGGCGAGATCTCGTCGGCGACGACGATACGCATCATGTCGCCTTCGTAGAGGCGGCCGCATTCGATCTTGAAGTCGACGAGTTGGATGCCGATACCGAGGAACAAGCCAGTCAGGAAGTCGTTGACGCGGATGGCCAACGCCATGATGTCGTCGATTTCCTGCGGGCTCGCCCAACCGAAGGCCGTGACGTGCTCTTCGGTCACCATCGGATCGTCCAGGGCGTCGGCCTTGTAGTAGAACTCGATGATCGAGCGCGGCAGGACCGTGCCTTCCTCGATGCCGAGGCGCTTGGACAGAGAGCCGGCGGCGATGTTGCGCACCACGATTTCCAGCGGAATGATCTCGACTTCGCGGATCAGTTGCTCGCGCATGTTGAGCCGCTTGATGAAGTGCGTCGGAATGCCGATCCGGTTCAGATTGGTGAAGACATATTCCGAAATGCGATTGTTGAGGACGCCCTTGCCCTCGATCACGTCGTGCTTTTTCGCGTTGAACGCGGTGGCGTCGTCCTTGAAAAACTGAATCAAAGTGCCGGGTTCGGGACCCTCGTAGAGAATCTTTGCTTTGCCTTCGTAGATGCGGCGGCGCTGTTTCATGTATCCGTGCTCTGCCCTGGAGGTCGGCGGCCGATAGGCCGCCATATGCGTTATTCGGGCGTTTACTCCAATCCGTGCGCCAGCACAAACGCAGCCTGCGCATTTCACGTCTTTTTCCAGAACGGCGCCGAAGGCGTTTGAAGCGTGTTGATCTTTTGACGGCCATTTGATTTAGACGTGGCAACACCCATC
>JBAQHA010000033.1:0-9442 GCA_049288075.1 Oricola sp. | reverse complement strand
GCGCCACCCTGTGCGGCGGCAGCGGCGCGAGGTCCCTGCCTCCGAAACGGATGTCGCCGCCCGAATGGCGCAGCATGCGCATGATGGTGCGGATGGTGGTCGTCTTGCCCATGCCGTTGCGCCCCATCAGCGCGACGCATTCGCCGTCCGCGACCGCGAGATCGACCCCGAACAGCGCCTGCGACGCGCCGTAGAAGGCGGTCAGCCCGGAGACTTCCAGAAGCGCGCTCATGCCGCGTCCCCCAGATAGGCGGTCTGCACTTCCGGATTGGAGCGGATCTCGTCGACCGTGCCCGTCGCGATGATCCGCCCGTAAACCAACACGGAAATGCGATCGGCCAGCGCAAACACCGCGTCCATGTCGTGCTCGACCAGTAGGATCGGCGCTTCGTGGCGCAGATCGTTGAGGATCGCCGTCAGTTCGACCGAGCCCTCCGGTCCCATGCCCGCCATCGGCTCGTCCAGCAGGAACACATGCGGTTCCACTGCCAGCGCCATCGCCAGCTCCAGCCGCCGCCGCTCGCCATGTGACAGGATCGAGGCCGGCACCGCTTCGCGGCCTTTCAGCCCGACGCGCGCCATGTGCTTTAGCGCCGGCTCGGTCAGCGTCGTGTCGGAAAGCGCCGAACGCAGGAAGCCGAAAGTCCGGCGATGCGCGCCCTGCACGGCCAGCACGACATTCTCGAGCGCCGTGAATTCCGGCGCGACCGAGGAAACCTGGAAAGTCCGCGCGAGACCGAGCCGCGCCCGTTGCACCATCCCGGTCCCGGCGAGATCCCGCCCGGCGAAGCGGATCGTTCCGCTGTCCTGTTGAAGTTCGCCGCATATCTGCTTGATCAGGGTCGATTTTCCCGCTCCGTTCGGGCCGATCAGTGCATGAATTTCGCCGGGCTTCAGATCGAGTGACACGTGGTCGCTCACGGTCAGCGCGCCGAAGCGCTTGGTCAGGCCGCTGATGTCCAGCACCGGCTCAGTCATGCGCCCGCCTCCGGGTCACGACGCCGATCAGCCCGCCATGGGCGAACAGCACGACGAGCAGCAGCAGGACGCCCAGCAGGAACTTCCAGTATTCGCTGACCCCGCCGAGCGCATGTTCGAGCAGGATATAGAGTGCCGCCCCCGCCAGCGGCCCGAAATGCCGGCCGACACCGCCAAGGATCACGAACACCATTATTTCGCCCGAGGTCTGCCATGACAGCATCGCCGGACTGACGAAACGGTTGAGATCGGCATAGAGCGCGCCCGCCAGCGCCGTGATCATGCCGGAGATCACGAAGGCGACGAGCCGCACCTTGTAGGGGTCTATGCCGACGGCGCGCACGCGCTGCGCGTTCTGCCGCGCGCCGCGCAGAGCGAGGCCGAATCGAGATCGCGACAGCAGGATCGAAAACAGCGTCGCCGCCGCGAACCAGCCGAAGGTGATCCAGAAGAAATCCAGCGGCTTCAGCGTGTTGAGGCCCGGAAACGCATTGCGCACGTAGATCGGCAACCCGTCCTCGCCACCATAGGCGGGCCATGAAACGGCGAAGTAGAACACCATCTGCGCAAACGCGAGCGTGATCATGATGAAATAGACGCCCGACGTGCGAAGGCTCAGCGCCCCGATGGCGAGCGCTGCGATCCCGCCGGCGATCAGCGCCACCGGCCAGATGACCAGCATCTGCTGCGTGCCTTGCAGCGTGAAGGGCCACGTCATCAACGCTTCGTAGTTCTGCGCGTGGCTCGCCAGGATGCCCGCCGCGTAGCCGCCGATGCCGAAGAAGGCAGAATGACCGAAGGATACCAGCCCGCCATGGCCGAGCGCGATATTGAGGCCGACCGCCGCCGTGGCAAGGATCGCGACCTTGGTCGCCAGCGTCACGATGAAGGGCTCTCCCATCATCGTCGCCGCCACGGGAACCGTGGCAAGCAGCAGGACGAGCGCGATGTTGACCGGCGTTTCGCGCAGCATCACGTCGCCGTCCCGTAGAGGCCGCCCGGCCGTACCACCAGCACGGCCGCCATCAGGATGTAGATCAGCATCGAGGCAAGCGCCGAGCCGATGGCCGTGGCGTCCGAGGCATTCATGAAGGCCCCGAAGACCGCCGGCAGCAGGAACCGCCCGAGCGTGTCGGTGATGCCGACCAGCAGCGCGCCGATGAAGGCGCCCTTGATCGAGCCGATGCCGCCGATGACGATAACCACGAAGGCGAGGATCAGTACCGGCTCGCCCATGCCGACCTGCACCGACTGGATGGTGCCGACCAGCGCGCCTGCGAAACCCGCCAGCGCCGCGCCGAGCGCGAAGACCATCGTGTAGAGCCGGCCTATATCGACGCCGAGCGCCGCGATCATCTCGCGGTCCGCTTCGCCGGCGCGGATGCGGATGCCGAGTCGCGTCCGCCCGATCAACAGAAACAGGCCGAGGGCGACGAGAATGCCCGCTCCGATGATCGCGAGCCGGTAGAGCGGATAAGCCGCGCCGCCCGGCAGCGGCACCGCCCCCGACAGGACCGGCGGCACGTCGAGATAGAGCGGGAAAGAGCCGAACAGCCAGCGCGTCCCTTCCGAGAAGATCAGGATCAGCGCGAACGTCGCGAGCACTTGGTCGAGATGATCACGGGAATAGAGCCGCCGTATCACCACGATCTCGACGATCGCGCCGGCTAGCGCGGCAGCCACGAGGCTCGCCGCCAGCCCGAGCCAGAAAGAGCCGGTCGCCGCGGCGACAGCCGCGCAGGCGAAGGCTCCCACCATGTAGAGCGAGCCATGCGCGAGATTGATCAGTCCCATCACGCCGAAGATCAGCGTCAGCCCGGCCGCCATGACGAACAGCATGACGCCGAATTGCAGGCCGTTGAGGACCTGTTCGATCAAGAGGGCAGCACTCACGGCTTCCGCGTCCGGCCTGGGATTGCAATGGGAACGGGCCGCGGTTTGCGGCCCGTCCTTTCATTTCGTCACATCTTGCAGTCGGCGGCATAGGCGTCGCCGCGATCGGTCATCGCCGTGCCGACGATCTTGTTGGTGTAGATGTCGCCTTCCTTGACGACTTCGCGGACATAGATGTCCTGGACCGGGTGATGGTTCGGCCCGAAGGAGAACTTGCCGCGTACCGACGCGAAGTCGGCGGATTCCAGCGCCTTCTGGAACGCTTCCGCATCCGACGGGGCCGCCTTGGCAAGCGCCGAGAGCAACAGGTTGCCGGTGTCGTACCCATAGGAGGCATAGATCGACGGCAGGCGGTTGTATTCGGCCTGGAAGCCTTCGACGAAGGCCTTGTTGGCGTCATTGTCGAGGTCTTTCGACCAGTTGGCGGTGTTCTTGACGCCGAGTGCGGCGTCGCCCACTGCCTGAAGGATGTTCTGGTCGAACGAGAAGGCCGGCCCGATCAGCGGGATATCGACACCCGACTGCGCGTACTGCTTCATGAAAGCGATGCCCATGCCGCCCGGCAGGAAGAAGAACACGCTGTCGGCGCCCGACGCGCGGATCTGCGCGATTTCGGCAGCGTAGTCGGTCTGGCCGAGCTGGGTGTAGACTTCGCCGGCGAGATCGCCCTTGTAGAAGCGCTTGAAGCCGGTCAGCGAATCCTTGCCGGCCGGATAGTTCGGCGCGAGGATGAAGCTCTTCTTGTAGCCCGCGTCGGACGCATAGGCGCCTGCCGCCTCGTGCAGGTTGTCGTTCTGGTACGACACCGAGAAGTATTGGGCGCTGCAGCCCGCGCCGGCCAGCTGCGACGGCGCGGCGTTCACCGAGATGTAGAACTTGCCCTGGCCGACGGCCGACGGCACAACAGCCATCGCCAGGTTCGACCAGATGATGCCGGTCAGGATGTCGACCTTGTCGGACTGGATCATCTTGTCGGCGATCTGGACCGCGACGTCAGGCTTCTGCTGGTCGTCCTCGACGACGACCTCGACGTCCGTGTTGCCGGACTTCTTCAGCGCCAGCAGGAAGCCGTCGCGCGCATCGATGCCGAGGCTCGCGCCACCGCCCGACAGCGTCGTGATGACGCCGACCTTGACCGGATCGGCCATGGCGGCGGTGCTCATGCCGAGGACCGCGAGCGCGGTGAGCGATTTGGTAATCAGGTTCATGTGGTCTCCCTCCAGCTGGAAATGAAATGACCCGCCCCTCGATGGGAGCGGGTCAGAATGCCTTGAATGTCAATGTGGTCAGCGAGCGCGAAATGCCCTCGATATCGAGGATATGGTCGTTGATGAACTTGCCGATATCCTCGCCCTCGGGGACATAGAGCTTCATCATGAGATCGAAGTCGCCGCTGGTCGAGTAGAGCTCCGAGGCTATCTCGCGCTCATAGATCTTGTCGGCCACTTTGTAAGTCTGGCCCGGACGGCAACGCAACTGGACAAAAACGCAGTTCATCGAACGCTTCCCCTCACACGGCCCGGCGCCAGCCGGCCCGGCTGCTTGCCTTATCCTTCAGGATTGACGATGGAATTGCAACCGAGAAGTTTCAAGCTTAAAACTTTTTTGCCGAAACGCCGCCGGACCCGCCGCGCACCGGAAAATCCGTGGCCGCCTCAATCGAAGACGATATTCGGGGCCGCCTGCTGCGACGTACCTGCCCGCTCCCACACCGCCTTGGCGATTGCCCGATAAGCTTGCGCATGCGGGCTTTCCGGATCCGAGACGACGATCGGCGCGCCGGCATCCGACGTCTCGCGGATTTCCATCGCCAGCGGAAGCGCTCCGAGGAACGGCACGCCGAGACGCTCGGCTTCCTTCTCCGCGCCGCCATGGCTGAAGATGTCGTGTCGCGAGCCGCAATCCGGGCAGATGAAGTAGCTCATGTTCTCGACGATCCCGAGCACCGGCACCTCGACCTTGCGGAACATGTTCAGGCCCTTGCGCGCGTCGATCAGCGCGAGATCCTGCGGCGTGGAGACGATGACGGCGCCGGCAAGCGGCACGTTCTGCGCCATGGTCAGCTGGGCGTCGCCGGTGCCAGGCGGCATGTCGACCACGAGCACGTCGAGCTGGCCCCACTCGACTTCCTTCAGCATCTGGTTGAGCGCCGACATCACCATCGGGCCGCGCCAGATCATCGGCGTGTCTTCCTCGACGAGAAAGCCCATCGACATGACCTTGACGCCATAGTTCTCCATCGGCTTCAGCGTGCGCCCGTCGACTGTCTCCGGGCGGCCGGTGATCTGCAGCAACCGCGGCATCGACGGACCGTAGATGTCGGCGTCGAGAATGCCGACCTTCAGGCCGAGGCCTTTCAGCGCCAGCGCGAGGTTGACGGCGGTCGTCGATTTGCCGACCCCGCCCTTGCCCGACGCGACCGCGATGATCGCGCCGATGCCGGGAATGCCCGCAGGTTTGCGCGGACCGCCATGGGCATGTCCGTGCGGCTGCGCCTGCGGCGCGGGCTTCGGCGTGGGGGATGGCGTGCCCGCCTGTTTGGAGGCCGTCAGAACGACACCCGCCTTGTCGACACCTTCGACGGCAAGCGCGGCACGCTCGGCCGCCTCGCGCAACGGCTCCAGTTGCTCGGCGCGTTCCGCCGGCACGGTGATCGAGAAGAATACCTTGCTGTCCGCGACGACGATATCCGAGACGAGACCGAGATCGACGATATTGCCCGTCAGGTCCGGGCCCTTGACCCGCTTCAGCTGTTCGATAACGAGGTCCTTGATGGCCACTTTCTTCCCCTTCTATCCGGCGTATTCACACGCCAGATAGGCGATTTTCGATGCCGGTCCAATGGGGTGGTCCCATTTGCTGAATCAAAATCGCATCTTTACGTCAGTTTGCCGCAGGCTTGCCGGAGAAGCCCGCCAGAATGCTCTGAGGCGTAATGACGCCGACCGGTGCATCGCCCCGAACGACCTGCAGCGGCTCGTCGTTGGACAGGAAGATGTCCATCACCGATCCGACGCTGGCATCATGCGCGACGGTCTGCGCGCCGCTCGGCGCCGATCCCTCGATCATTACATCCTCGGCGCACAGGACACCGAGCGGGTTCATGTGCGCGACGAAGTCGGCGACGTAGTCGTTGGCGGGCTTGCGGATGATCTGTTGCGGTGTGCCGCACTGGACGATGCGTCCGCCTTCCATGATCGCGATGCGGCCGCCGAGCTTGAAGGCCTCGTCGAGATCGTGGCTGACGAAGATGATGGTGCGCTTCAGGTTGGCCTGCAGTTCCAGCAACTCGTCCTGCAGCCGCGAGCGAATCAGCGGATCGAGCGCGGAAAACGGCTCGTCCATCAGCAATATCGGGGCATCGGTGGCGAACGCCCGCGCAAGACCCACCCGCTGCTGCATGCCGCCCGACAACTCGCCGACCTTGCGGTCCGCCCATTCGCTCAACCCCACCAGCTCCAGCTGTGTGCGCGCCTTTTCCTCGCGATCCTTCTTCGCCATGCCGTCGAGTTCGAGCCCGAACGCCACATTGTCGAGCACGTCGCGCCATGGCAGCAGGCCGAACTGCTGGAACACCATCGCAACGCGATGCAATCGCATGTCACGAAGCGTTGCCGCATTGGCCTCCGTGATGTTCGTCATCCCGGCGCCGTCATTGATGAGAACCGAGCCTCGCACGACCTTGTTCAGCCCGTTGACCGCGCGCAGCAGCGTGGATTTTCCCGACCCGGACAATCCCATCAGGACCAGGATTTCCCCCTCTTCCACTTCCAGCGAGCAATTGTGCACACCAAGGATTTGACCTGTTTCCACCTGGACTTCCGATCGGGTCATCCCCTTGTCCATGAACGGAAGGGCCGACTTCGGATCGGAACCGAAGACGATGCTCACATTGTCGAAAACAACAGCCTTGTTCATGTCCGGCCCTTTCCGAGGTGCAGCATCCGGTCGAGGATGATCGCGACAACGACGATGATGAAGCCGCTTTCGAAGCCGAGCGCGGTATTGACTTGTCCGAGCGCCCGCATCACCGGAACGCCGAGGCCATTGGCGCCGACGAGCGCGGCGATCACCACCATCGACAGTGACAGCATGATCGTCTGGTTCAGGCCTGCCATGATCTGCGGCAGTGCATAGGGCAATTCGACCTTGACCAGCGTCTGCCAATTCTTGGCGCCGAAGGCCTGTGCCGCCTCCAGCAATGGCTTCGGCGTCGAAGCAACGCCGAGATGGGTCAACCGGATCGGCGCCGGCAGCACGAAAATGACCGTTGCGAGCAAGCCGGGCACCATACCGACGCCGAAAAACACGATTGCCGGAATCAGATAGACGAAGGTAGGCAGGGTCTGCATCAGGTCGAGGACCGGCTGCATGAACTGGTAGAGCCGCGGCCTGTGCGCCGCCGCAATGCCGATCGGTACGCCGACCGCCATGCAGACGATGCAGGAGGACAGAACCAGCGTCAGGCTCTGCGTCGTCTCCTTCCAGTAACCCTGGTTGATGATGAACAGGAATCCCAGAGCGACGAGCAGGCAGAGCTTCCAGCTCCGCTGTATCATCCATGTGAGCGCGACGAACGCGGCGATGATCACAAGCGGATGCGGGGCGTAGAGAACCCACAGGATGGCGTTGATAAGCCGCTCCATATAGTAGGCCAGCCCGTCAAAGAACCATCCGCCATTGTGCTGGAGCCAGTCGAATATGGCCTTTGCGGATTTACCGATGGGAATCTTGTGGTCGGTCAACCATTCCATTTCGAACTCTCCCCGATGGCATGTCGAAATGCCGGTACTGGATTATGGCGCGTTTTCCGGCCGGTTGTGACCCAAAAAAGTAACGCGCTGTTCGCGGAGAATCCGTCGACCCCGCAATAGAAAGACCCAAAGAAAAAGGCCGGGCTCTTTCAAGCCCGGCCCTGATTTCAGAGGCCGAAGGCGGACGTGACCGCCGCGAGGCCCGGCTGACCGTCCTTGGTGGTCACGCCGTCGAGCCACTGCTCCAGCACCGCCGGATTGGCTTTCATCCAGGCCAATGACGCTTTGTCGGCATCCTCGCCGCCATCCAGGATCTTGCCCATGATCTCGTTTTCCATCGGAAGCGTGAACTTCAGATTGGTCAGCAGCTTGCCGACATTCGGGCACTCGGCCGCGTAGCCCTTGCGGGTCAGGGTGTAGACCTGGCCTTCGCCGCCGAAGAAGTCTTCGCCGCCTGGCAGGTATTTGAGCGAGAAGTTGGCGTTCATCGGATGCGGTTCCCAGCCGAGGAACACGATCGGCTCCTTCTTCTCGTAGGCGCGCGCCACCTGGGCGAGCATGCCCTGCTCTGAGCTTTCCACGACCTCGAAGCCCTTGAGGTCGAACTTGTTCTCTTCGGTCAGCGAAACGAGATAGCCGTTGCCTTCGTTGCCCGGCTCGATGCCGTAGATCTTGTGGTCGAGCTGGTCGGCGAACTTGTGGATGTCGGCGTAGCTCTGCAGGCCCGCGTCCCACGCATAGGTCGGGACCGCGAGCGTGTATTTCGTACCTTCCAGGTTGATCGCGAGCTGCTCGATCTCGCCGTTGTCGAGATACGGTTTGACGGCGGCGTTCTGCGCCGGGATCCAGTTGCCGAGAAAGACGTCGACATCGTCCTTCTCAAGTGACGCGAAGGTCACGGGAACGGACAGCACCTTGACGTCGACACTGTATCCGAGTGCCTCGAGGACCTGCTTCGTCGCCGATGTGGTGGTGGTGATGTCGGTCCAGCCGACATCCGAAAAAACAACCTCGTCGCATGCTGCGAGCGCCGTGCCGGAGGACGCGACGAGCGCGAGAACCCCGGTCAGCGTGCTTTTCAAAATGCTCATCCTGTTACTCCTGTAGCTGGCAGGTTTTATTGATTGACGGATCAATTAAAAAACAATTAGGGATGGATGGCAAGTGACGTCTGGAGGTTTCGATGCCCAAGGTCGGCATGGAGGCAATTCGCAAGAAAGCCCTGGTCAGCGCGACGATTGCTGAGATCGGAGAGGTCGGGTCGCTTGAGGTGACTGTCAGCGCGATCGCGCGGCGCGCCGGGGTATCGTCCGCCTTGGCGCATCACTATTTCGGCTCCAAGAACCAGATATTCCTTGCCGCCATGCGACGCATCCTCTCGGAATTCGGCGCCGACGTTCAGAAACGGCTGAAGACCAGGACCGATCCGGTCGACAGGCTGCACGAAATCATCGCCGCAAGTTTCGGCCCGCAGCAGTTCGACCGCGAGATCGTCGCCGCCTGGCTCGCCTTCTATGTCCAGGCGCAGAAGTCGCCGGATGCGGCGCGGTTGCTCAAGGTCTATGCGCAGAGGCTTGACAGCAACCTCGTCTACAACCTCCGCCAGGTCGTCGACGAAGCGGCGGCGCGCCGGATATCGCAGGGTCTATCCTCGATGATCGACGGCTTCTACATCCGACACGCCCTGCAGGACCGTGTACCGGACCGCGAAGGCACCAAGCGCCTCGTTTGCGAGTATCTCGAGATGTGCCTCGAAAGGGAAAGACGAAAGTGAGTTCTGCGCCGAACATCCTGATCATCATGGTCGACCAACTGAA
>JBAQHA010000032.1:0-2390 GCA_049288075.1 Oricola sp. | reverse complement strand
GCAGCGCATCGTTCGCGAGTTGCAGTCCGAAGGGAAGGTGGTGGCCAAGGTCGGCGACGGTATCAACGACGCTCCAGCGCTGGCGGCGGCGGATATCGGCATCGCCATGGGCGGCGGCACAGATGTTGCGCTCGAAACCGCCGACGCCGCGGTGCTGCATGCTCGCGTGCTCGACATCGCCGGAATGATCAACCTGTCCAAGGCGACCATGGCCAACATCTGGCAGAACATCGCGGTCTCCCTTGGTCTCAAGGCCGCCTTTTTCGTGACCACCATCGTGGGTGTAACCGGGCTCTGGCCGGCCATCCTGGCCGATACCGGTGCAACGGTGCTCGTCACCCTCAACGCGATGCGCCTGTTGGGTTGGGGCGTTCGCCGCCTCCCTGCCGCCACCGCTGCGGCAACCTAGGCATGCTGGGCCGCGCTGATCGAGCCAGCGCGGTCCGCGAGGGCTTCAGACTTTGACCAGCATGGCCGTGCCGTACATGAAGGTGACACCGAAGGCGAGCCCGGCCATGACCGGCCATGACAGCAGAGCTGCTGTCCCGCGGCCGTCGGATCTCGCCAGATAGGCGCTGACTTCGACGACCACCTGCAGAATGGCGCCGGCTCCGATCGCCAGCGCCAGCGCCGACCATTGCGGCGCATAGGCGAGGCTTCCGATCCACAAGCCCAGGACGGCCGGTCCGCCGGCAAGCAGGGTCAGCGCCGGGAAGGTCCACAGCGGCGGGCGCTTCTTCAGCATCGGCGCGGCGATGCCGATACCCTCAGTGATGTTGTGAATGGTGAAGCCCAGCACGAGGTAGGTGCCAAGCCCGGCCGCGCCCGCGGCGAAAGCGGCGCCGATCGCCAGTCCCTCACCGAGGTTGTGCAGGCCGATACCGAGAGCGATGAATGTCGCGAGCGTCAACCCGGCCGGCGTGCCGCCGCGGCGTCCGGCGGCCATGAGCAACAGGAAACTCGCCGCCGCGGCAAGCGCCACCATAGCCTGACCCTGGAAAATGGCGGCGGCCTCGCCAGCGAGTTCGAAAGCCTCGCCCGCTGCGTCGATCATCAGGAACACCAACAGGCCCACCGTCATCGCGAGAAGGAAGTTCATGCCGGCGCGGCCGACACCGCGCAGCGCTGGATAGAACATCAATCCGATGGCGACCGGTACGATGCCAACAAAGGCGCCCAGAAGCATTTGGCTCCAAAGCGTTGCGGCATTGGCGACCGGGGTCGGCACGGCAACGGCGATTTCATGTTCGAACGTGGCGCCGGTGTTGGTGATCATCTTCACCGCATGTGCCTCGCCAAGGACCCAGGGGTAGGGCAAGCGAATCCATGCAGTTTCGCCGCGTTCGAGGGGACCGGTCGGCTCCTGCACAAACTGCCAATAGGCGTCGTCGACCTGCACTTGAGAGATCGTCATCGGCTCCGATCCACCGGCGCGGACGAGAAGGTCGATGCCGCCGTCTGACAGGATAGTGCGCTCGAACGTTAGATTCTCCACCGGCGGTGCGCCATTGTCGAAACGGCTCAACGGATTGGCCGTAACAAGCCAGGCGATTGCAAGCGCCAGCACGGCAAGAGGTAGAAGAAGCCAGATGAGAACCGCGCGTGACCGCGCCGGCTCGACCGGAGCCGATCCGGCTTCGGCAACAGGGCGAGTCTCGTTCATGCCACGGCCTCCTTGACATCGAAAAAGCTCATCCAGCCGAGTTCGGCGAATTCCGACTGGTGCGCGTGGAACATGTAGAGGCCGGGTTCGTGCTCCTTGAAGGAGAACTCGAGAATGCCGCGCTGCGCCTGGCATTGGGTGATCGTGTCGACGGTACGCAGTGTCGGCGTCAGCGTCGTGCCATGATCGTAGTAGTCGTAGAAGTTGCCATGCAAGTGGAACGAGTTGATCGGATCGAACTCGACGGCATTGACGAGATAGACGCGCACTGGCGTATCGCGCAGGATGGGAATCGGGCGTTTCATATAAGTATGCGCGACGGTGTTGACCGCGTAGATCTCGTTCTCGTCGTCGAAATTGGTGTCGAAGGCGTTCATCACCATGGCGAACTCCTGCCACTCGGCATTTTCCGGCGTGCCAAGCAGGCGTGAGCGGGCGATTTGCATCTGATCTGGATGCCGCTCGGGGTCGGGATCGACGACGAAAAGCCCGTAAAGGCCCTTGTGGATGTGCCGTTTCAGGGGCAGCGCATGGCAATGGTAGAAATGGCAACCGAACGGTTTGGCGTCGAACTCGTAGACGAACTCATCACCTGGATCGATCACACCGGCACCGGGAACGCCGTCCATCCGCGCCGAATGGATGCCGTGGAAGTGGATCGAGTGCGGGTGAGAGCCGAAATTGCGGAAGACGATCCTCAACCGCTCTCCTTCGGTCGCCCTGAGTG